>JAYWBH010000484.1:0-13389 GCA_043781815.1 Bryobacterales bacterium
TCCAGATCAGCACAGATATCTTTCGCCGATTCTATACCCACTGAGAGCCGCACTAGATTGTCGTGAATCCCCTGGCGTTGACGCTGCTTCGGTGACAGATCCCGATGCGATGCAATCAGCGGATACAGCATCAGGCTATGCACATCACCAAGTGAAGTTCCGCACACAATCAGCTTTAGCCGATCCATAAAGTTCATAACATCCTGCTTGGCCGCGTCTTTCACAAGGAAAGTGACAATGCCTCCAAACAGGCCAGGGGCGAATTGCTGAGAGATGGTTTGCTTATCGGGATGGTCTGTCTGATCAGGAAAGTGCACTCGTTCCACACAAGGGTGTTGCTCTAAAAAGCGGGCCACGGCAATCGCATTGTTGCACTGCCTTTCCATGCGCAATGGAAACGTCTTGATTCCACGGAAGCACAGGTAGCTATCAAACGGCCCCAGGATTGGGCCATACGTGCGCGATAGCGAACGGATCACAGGGAAATGTGCAGCATCGGTGACGATCACGCCGCCCATGGTGTCACCATGTCCAGAAAGATATTTCGTCAGACTATGCACCACAATATGCGCGCCAAGATCCAAAGGACGCACAATCATTGGCGATGCAAAGGTGTTGTCCACAATCAGTGCCGCACCGTTAGCTTGAGCCAGCGCGGCGATTCTTGCAATGTCACCAACCCGCAATAAAGGGTTGGAAATAGATTCCATCAGAATGCAGCCTGGCTTGTTTTCCTGAATCGCTTCGGCGACTGCGGCCAGATTCGTGATGTCGACAAAAGTTGTTTCGACACCAAAGGGAGCCAGCACGTTCATCAGTAAATTGGTTGTGGCGCCGTACAATGCACTGGCGGCTAAGATGTGTTTGCGACGGTCTATCAGCGCGGCAGTGAGTGCCAATTGCAACGCCGCCATACCCGATGCACATGCCAGAGCACCATGACCATTTTCGAGCACGGTGCAGATTTCTTCCAGCCCTGAGTTATTGGGATTATCGTAGCGAGCATAGGCGTAGCCTTCCACTTCATTAGCGAAAACTTTGTCCAGCGTTTCCACATTTTCGTACAGGTAAGTAGCCGCCGTGTAGATGGGCGTCGTAACGGGTACAAATGCCCCGGGCTTGCGACGATCCCCAACGTGCACCGCTTTTGTATTGATTTCCATACTCACTTTCTCTTCCAGCGGACACCTTCTTTTGTATCTTCCAAAATGATGCCTTTTTCCAACAGTTCATTGCGCAATCGATCGGCACCGGCAAAGTCCTTGGCCTTTTTCGCTGCAGTGCGTTCGGCAACCAGGGTGTCTATGTCGGCATCGGAAAGTGAGCCTTCCACAGCGGTGACTTCAAGAACGTCAAACACGGAATCGAAGGTCTTTAGGAACGCCAATGCCGATGCCCGGTTGTCTTCAAAAAACTGGCCAACATCCATCGCCGTGTTGGTATCGCGAATCAATTCAAACACGGCGGCCAAGGCACCGGCTGTGTTCAAGTCGTCATCCATTGACCCGATGAAATCCAATTTGGCCTGGACGATTCGCTTTTCAATTTCGTCATTTGCTCCGGCCGGATACTTATCGGTTTCCAGTCGTAATTTGTAATTGCGTAATCGATCAATGGCCGTGGCCGCAGCCTTCAACCCGTCCATGGTGAAGTTCAGCTTGTTGCGGTAAGGCACTTGCGTCAACAAATAGCGAATGATTTCCGGCTGATATCCCAACGCCATCAAATCGCGCAGCGTATAAAAATTGCCCAGGGATTTCGACATCTTCTGACCTTCAACAATCAGGTGTTCGGAGTGCAACCAGAATCGCGAGAAGGGTTTCCCTGTGACCGCTTCGGATTGGGCGATTTCATTTTCATGATGCGGAAACACCAGATCAACGCCGCCTGCATGGATATCCAACGTGTCGCCAAGATACTTCATGGCCATGGCAGAGCACTCAATATGCCAGCCAGGTCGACCGTCGCCAATGGCCGTTTGCCAGGAAGGTTCGCCTTCCTTTTTCATCTTCCACAAAACGAAATCACGGGCATCGTCTTTGTCGTACTCATCCACGTCCACACGGGCACCGGCGCGCATTCCGGCAAAGTCGTTATGGGAAAGCTTGCCATATTCTTTGAACTGCGAAATGCGGTAGTAGACGGACCCATCGCTGGTGTAGGTCATGCCTTTGTCGGAAAGCTTTTGAATCAGCTCAGCCATTTCTGGAATATGTTCAGTGGCGCGGACAATCCGCTCTGGCTTTTCAAAACGCAAAGTGGCGCAATCTTCAAGGAACGCTTCTTCGTACGGTTTGGTGTATTCCTGAATGGTCTGACCAGCAGCGGTGGCGCTACGGATAATCTTATCTTCCACGTCGGTGATGTTCATCACGTGGTTCAGCGCAAATCCGCTGGCACGCAACCAGCGCCTTAGCAAGTCCTGAAAAGTGAACGTGCGCAGATTGCCAATGTGGACAAAATTGTAGACGGTGGGACCGCAAGTGTACATGCGGACAGTTTTGCCGTCAGCAGGCACAAATTCCTGAACCTGTTGTGTCAGGGTATTGTAGAAACGCAATGCCATGGGGATTCATCTATCGTAACAGGTAGTGAATGTGTTAGGATAACCCGCTAAAGGGAGGTACCTTTTGAAAAACACATTGGTACTGCGCATGGGCGCGTTAATGATGGTTATGGGCGGCTTGTGGCTGGGCAATTCCCAGCAGCCTGGGCTCACCGTAGAAAAGATTGCTGATGACCTGCACGTCATTGTTGGCAACGGCGGAAACGTGGCGGTGTTCACCACCGATGACGGTTTAATTCTGGTGGATGACAAATTTGAAAAAGATGTACCAGAGATTTTGGCCAAGGTAAAAGCCATCAGCACCAAGCCAATTCGCTACATTATCAACACTCATCATCATGGCGACCACACTGGTGGGAATCTGAAAATGATGGAAGCCATGCCTGGTCTGGAAATTGTACAACACAAGAATGCTCGTGAAAAGATGGTGGCGGGAAAGATGCCCGGCATTCCACGGCTGACGTTTGGATCTGAAACAGCCATCCACTTGGGCGGCAAAGAAGTTCGAGCCTACTATTTTGGTCGCGGTCATACCAATGGCGATATTACCGTGCTGTTCCCGGCGCATCGCGTAATGCACCTGGGTGACATGTTCAATACCGGTGGACCGTTCATCGATTATGCAGGCGGCGGGAGTGGCGTGGAATGGACCAAGTCGATTTACAATGCCTTGAAGTTAGAGGCCGATACTGTGATTCCAGGGCATGGTCCGATCAGTAAGAAGTCGGATCTGGCGGCGTGGAATGCAAAGTTTGAGACGCTACGAAATCGTTTGCAGACGCTGAAGAAGCAGGGGCAATCGAAGGAAGATGCCATTGCTGCGATTCAAGTGGATGATTTAGGTTGGGGCGTTCCTGGCCTAAAGCAACGCGCACTGCCCGGTTTGTTCGACGAACTTTAAAATGTGGGACAGGCATCCCTGCCTGTCCATTCTTGCCTTGCCGACTGCAATGGTAAAAGACTATCCAACTCCATCACATGAACTCAGGCATCTCAATCCCTAAAATATCCAGTGAACGTTCCAGTTGTGATCGGAAAAGATCGGTCAACCAAATCAGGAAAATGCGCTTCTCCTCATCCTGTTCTGAGATCACCTGATAGCCGTGATAAAAGTTGTTAAACGATTGCGCCAACTGAAAAGCAAAGCGGGCCATATGCGATGGTTCGCCCGCAGCCAAGGCTTTTTCAATAGCCAAATCAGCGCGGGTTGCGGCCAACGTGTATTGCCACAACTCTTCGTCGGCAAGATGTTTGGCGAATGATTCTCTGCTCAGCACAGCTTTGAAATCGGGCAGCGCTGCGTCCAGTTTTTTCAGAATCTTTCGGGCACGCACCGTAGCGTACAACACATAGGGACCGGTTTCCCCTTCGAAACTGAGAGCTTCCTGGAAATCAAAAGCGATCACAGAATTGCGCGTGTACTTCAACATGAAGTAGCGCAAAGCCCCAATAGCAATGGCCGTAGCCGCTTTGATACGCGCTGCCGAGTCCACGTCAGGATGTCGCGAATCCACTTCCCGTTGGGCGTTTTCAATCAGCTTGTCAATCAGGTCGTCGGCCTTTACCCCTAAACCTTTACGACCGGAAACTTCCACGTAGGGTTTCTTCTGGTCTTCTTCCGATAGGGTGATGTTTAGCGCCACGCAAGTACGCGGAGACAGCGCCACCATCTCATAGGAAAAGTGGATGGAGTTGTCTGCCTGCTTGCCGAAATCTAACGCGCGCAGTCCGGCGACAACCACATCCTGCAAGTAGGACTGGCGGGAATCAATGACGTTGAACACCTTGGTGCCAGCGCCGAATTGATGAATTTCTCCCGTCGGAATGTCTGACGACGCGAAGAGTTGTTTGCCATCGGGATAGGTGTACCAAAGCTTGTAAAAGAAGTCTTTGCCCAGCAGGCCAAACTTCCACATTTGATACGCAATGTCTTTTCCAACGTAAGTCACCGTACCGTTAGAGCGGACAATTACCTTGTCCATATCCTCATCATCAGAGGATGCAAAAGCTTCGGCGCGCATCACCCAACAGCCTTTATTTTTACCTTCGTTTTCAAATTCGATGGCTTTGCGTTCCTTGAGCAGTTCAAAGGCTTGAGCCCAAAACTTAAGATGCAGAATTTCACTTTCGCGGGGAAGCACATCGTACACAATGCCCAGCCGCAACATGGTCTTCAGGTGGCAGGCCACGATGGCATCGGCAACAATGGTCGCCAGTTCCGCTAGCTCTCCTTCACCAGCTTCAATGGAGTGCAGCGTCTTGGCGCGCCATTCCACCAACGCCTCTTTATGATCACCGTAATAGGAGGATGTGCGGGCGTAGAGGTCCCAGCAAAGGTAATCGAAACGGGGTGCTGCGGCAAGAATTCGAACTTCAGCAGTGGACTTTTTTTCCAGATAATGAAAGCCAACAACAACGTCGGCTACTTGGACGCCAGTGTTGTCAATGTAGTTTTGCACTTCCACATTGTTTCCAGCGGCGCGCAGCATGCGGACGAACGTGTCGCCCAAAATCGCGTTGCGCAAGTGGCCGATATGGGCCGCTTTGTTGGGGTTGATGTTGGTGTGCTCAACAATGATCTTGCCCGGCTGTGTTGCCGCCTTGTGTCCACCAGCCAGTGTTTCCGTTCCATAATAAGCCCGATCTAATCGCATGTTGATGTAGCCGCTTCCTGCTACTTCAAGCGATAACACTCCGGGAAGGGCGGGAAGTTCCGCCACCAGTTCCGTGGCAATTGCTTTGGGCGCACGCTTCAATTCCTTGGCCAATTGAAAGGCAATGGGCAGGGCAATTTCACCGAAGTTCGATTGCTTTGGCTGTTCGACAACAACCGGCAAGGTCATGCCGTAGCGGATGTGGACATGCGCCGCCACTTCGCTGATTATGGTTGATTCTAGGCTTTGAAACACGGAAACTTCAGTATAGCAAGGGCTTCAGAATAGGGCCCTATGTTACATTTAAATGACACCCCTTGACCCCTCTTCCTACAGATCCTTTCCAACGATTGGTGGCAATTATGGAACAATTGCGCGCTCCTGATGGCTGCCCATGGGACCTGGAACAGAACTACGATTCCTTAAAAAAGTACCTTGTTGAAGAAGCCTACGAAGTGATTGAAGCCATCGATACGAAGGACTTTGATCAACTGGCAGAGGAGTTGGGCGATCTTTTGTTGCAGCCTGTATTCCTGGCACAGATCGCTAAAGAAGAAGGACGCTTCACCATCAACGATTCGCTCAATGCTATCAACGAAAAGCTGATTCGCCGTCATCCGCACATCTTTGGAACAGGTGTGGCGAAGACTGCCGATGAAGTGAAACAGCGTTGGGACGAAATTAAGAAACAGGAAAACGTAAAGAAGGGTAAGCAGGCCGAAGGGTTGTTAGGATCTATTCCGCGGTCCATGCCAGCGCTTTCAGAAGCCAGGGAAATCAGTCGTCGTGCAGCCAAGGCGGGGTTTGATTGGGAGAACTCGCAGCAAGTGATCGACAAGCTGCATGAGGAAGTGGAGGAACTGTCGCGGGCAGAATCGCAGGCGGAAAAAGAAGGTGAGGTCGGCGATTTATTGTTCGTACTAGTCAACCTGGCGCGCTTTCATGGTGTGGATCCTGAAGAAGCATTGCGCAAGACCAATACCAAATTCCGACAACGTTTCAGTCATGTGGAAAAGAGATTAGCAGAGCAGGGTAGGGAACCAGAGACTTCCACCGTGTCAGAAATGGAACTTTACTGGCAAGAGGCCAAGCAAAAGCAATGAGTGCCATTACGGTTCGAACAATTCAGGAATTGGATGAGCTGCGCGAGGCGGTTCAGTTGCAGAAAGTCATCTGGGGTTTTGACGACATTGATCTGTTGCCCGTTAGGCTATTTGTTGTCGCCACGAAAATTGGTGGACAGACGCTGGGTGCTTTCGACGGCGAGAAGATGGTTGGGTTTCTGTTGGCTATTCCTGGGTTGAAAAAAGGTGGAGAGGTTTATCTTCATAGCCACATGATGGGCGTGGCGGTAGATTATAGAAATGCCGGAGTGGGCCGTTCGCTGAAGCTGGCGCAACGCACCGACGCATTGCAAAACGGTGTGAATCTGGTGGAATGGACTTTTGATCCATTGCAGATCAAGAACGCGTTTTTTAATATTGAACGCCTGGGCGCGGTGGTTGGGCGTTATGTTTTGAATCAATATGGAATCACATCGAGCGCACTGCAATCGGGATTGCCCACGGATCGATGCATTGCTGAATGGGATTTGGATTCGAAGCGCGCCACCTGCATCATTCAAGGTGATCCGTACGACAAGCCCGCAGTGCTGGAGCGAATTTCTGTTCCCACCAACATTGACCATATTCTAAAAACTCAGCCTGAGCAGGGACGCGATTTGCAGGCAAAAATCAGCGAACAATTCTTGTGGCATCTGGGAGCTGGTTTGGTTGTGACCGGATTTGAACGTGGGGAACAGGAATGCAGCTACCTGCTATCCGCTGGAATGAATAAAAATGAAAATTGAGCAGATTCGTTTACGACAAATTCAGATGCCACTGGTGCACTATTTTGAAACCAGTTTTGGACGCACCTATTCGCGCGTTATGGTTCTGGTTGAAGTAGTTGCCGATGGTGTTTCCGGTTGGGGCGAAGTGACTGCTGGAGAAAATCCTTTCTACAACGAAGAGTGGACCGAAGCGGCCTGGTTGATCGTAAAGCACTATGCGTCCCCGCGCGTGCTGGGTCGCGAGCTTGCTTCCGCTGACGATGTCTATCCGCTACTCAGCCATATTCGGGGTCATTTTATGGCTCGTGGTGGTTTGGAAGCGGCCGTGTGGGATTTACAGGCGCGGCATAATGGACGGCCATTGTGGCAGGAGATTGGCGGTGGTGCGCGCAAGGAAATTGCTTGTGGTGTTTCCATTGGCATTCAAGACACAGTTGCTGACCTGCTCAAAAAAATCGAGAAAGAGCTGGCCGACGGGTACCAGCGCATTAAGATGAAAATTAAGCCTGGGCGCGATGTGGAAGATTTGCGTGCCGTGCGTCAGGAATTTCCTGGGATCAAGCTGATGGCCGATGCCAATTCAGCCTACACATTGGCCGACATTGACCATCTGCGCAAGTTGGATGATTTCTACTTGATGATGGTGGAACAGCCGTTGGCGCATGACGATATTATTGACCACGCAACACTGCAAACAAAATTGCAAACGCCAGTGTGCCTGGACGAATGTATCCGATCTGCGCACCATGCGCAGCAGGCCATTGACATGGGGGCCTGTCGGATTATCAACATCAAGCTTGGTCGTGTTGGCGGTTTTGCCGAAGCCAAACGAGTGCACGACGTATGCCAGAAAGCGAACGTGCCCGTTTGGTGTGGCGGCATGTTGGAATCGGGAATTGGGCGGGCTCATAATGTGGCATTGTCCACCTTGCCGAATTTCACACTTCCAGGGGACGTGTCGGCCAGCAAACGCTATTGGAAACGCGACGTGATTGTTCCCGCAGTGGAGACCACTCCGCAAGGCACCATTCAGGTGACCGACGGTGTGGGTTTCGGATACGGAATGGACATGGAGTTCCTGAAATCGATCACCGTTCGTGAGGAGACTCTTAGTTGACCGATCCTGCCAGTAGACCTTGGCGACTATACTTGCTGTTACTTTTGGTGATGTTGATCTGGTCATTGAATTTCATCGCTACAAAGGTTGTGTTGAAGGAAGTGCCTGGTCCATTGCTTGCGGGAATTCGAATCCCGCTGGCGGCAATGTTTCTCCTCCCAGTTTATTTTTGGTCCCATCGTACCCACGGGAAAACCTGGACAAATGCTGACGCACTACGCATGGGACTTCTTGGCCTAGTGGGCATTGCGGCGAATCAAGTTCTATTCATACTCGGCATGGGGAGAACCACTGTAACTCATGCCGGTTTGATCATCGGGATGGTGCCTTTGATCGTGCTGACACTCACCGCAATACTGGGTCACGAATCGCTTTCGCTGCAAAAAATAGGCGGAATCGTACTGGCGCTTGGTGGCTTAGGTATTTTGCAAGCTCGTGCTGGAACGGTGGCTGGACCAACCTTTTGGGGAGATCTGATGAGTTTCGGATCGGCATTTGCGTTTTCCTGCTACGTTGTTTTCGGAAAAGCAATGGTGGTGAAGCATGGTCCATTCATTCCTACCACTTTCGCCTTCTTCGCAGGAGCTTTGGCTCTATTTCCGACGACCCTTTATTTCGGCTGGAATTTCGACTTCAGCAAAGTTAGCTTGGCCGCCTGGTGTGGAATTTTGTACATGGCACTGGCCTCTTCAGTGATCGCTTCCATTCTTTACTACCATGTGCTGGGCAAACTTTCCGCATCACGGGTTTCTTCGTTCAGCTATTTGCAACCTTTGATGGCAAGCACGCTGGGAATCACGCTGCTTGGGGAACACGTCAGCACCGCGCTGATTGGTGGGGGCGTTCTGATTCTTAGCGGCGTTTTTTTGACGGAGCGTGGTTGATGAAATCGCAATATGGAGATGCCAATGTCTGACGCAATACTTAGAGCTAGCCTGCGAGGCAAGACGATTTTGGTGACCGGTGCTGCCCGTCGCATTGGGCGGTCCATTGCACTGCGCCTGGCAGCAGAAGGGGCTCGGGTAGCTATCCACTATAACGGATCAAAGCAAGAGGCCGAACGGACGGCTGCTGATTGTGGTGGTGCCAACTTGTTCCAGGCCAATCTGGAAAGTGTGAGTGAAATTGAAAGGATGTTCCTGGACATTGATCAACGGTTGGGTGGTTTGGACGGTTTGGTGAACAATGCTGCACGATTCACCCGTTTCGACCCGCTGACAATTACCGAAGCGGATTGGGATTTCATCCACGACGTAAATTTGAAGGCTGTATTTTTCTGTTGTAAAGAAGCGGCAATCCGTATGAAAACTCGCGGCGCTGGAAGAATCGTGAACATAAGCTCATTGGGCGGAATCCGGCCTTGGGCCGATCATGCCCACTATTGCGCGTCGAAAGCGGGTGTGATTATGCTCACAAAATCCTTGGCCAAGGCTTGGGCACCGCAAATTTCTGTAAATTCTGTGGCCCCAGGAGTGATTCCTTTCGGGGAACAGGATGCGCCGGAAGTGGCCGCCATGATTCGCGCCACACCAGCCGGACGCCCCGGATCGGGTGCTGAATTGGCTGATGCCGTGGTGTATTTCCTTGAATCGCCTAGCTTTATCACCGGACAGGTGCTGGCCGTGGATGGCGGTTTAAGCTTACGTTGAGGACCCGTGTAAGGTCAATACTTAGATCCGTTAAGGTTTTCTAGTCCAAAATAAGTGTTTCCTCCCATTTAGAAGATGCCTTCTTCTGCCGAAAGAAGAAGTAGGCGTCATTGCATGAAAACTCAACTCTTTGAATATTGTCTGAAAATTACAAACAGCCTGAAAGTCGAAAACCGCACCAGGAGCCTGATGGGGCTTGGAATGCTGTTCATGGTCGGCCAGCTTAGTGCGCAAATAGTGCTAAACAAGGTTTCTACGGTACCTTCCGGAGCTGTATTTTATGTCGATGGAACCCCCTACACCTCTGCTCAGAACTTTTTGTGGCAGACGGGGACAAAGCACATACTTCAAATTAACTCGCAAGCAGATCCCACTGGAACAACCCGTTATATCGCCAATGGCTGGTCAGACCCGACGCAGCAGTTCTCTGCATCAAGCAATACGGTAACCATTACCGCGAATGCGGTGGTAGCGGAATACAAAAGTATCGTGATCTTCCAGTACCGAGTGGATCTTTTTTTGTTCAATTACTCGGGTGACCCGGCAAATCGTCCAGCAAGTGCCTGCGGCTATCCGGGCACTCCGGCACAACCGTTTGTAAATAATCCAGGAGTTCAATTTCCGGGTGTAGTGTATGTCGGTGGACAGTGCTACGACACGTCGCAGACTCTTTGGGCTGATGCCGGGGGCTCCGTGACGTTGGCGGCCTACCCTTTTCCAGGGTTTGTTTTTCAGGGATGGTCTATAAACGCCAATGCTCCCAGTGCATTTGTGGGCAGCATCGTGGTCAATGGTCCGACTGTTCTTAATCCGCGGTTCGCGCCGGGAAAGCGGGTCACCTTTTATACTATTCCACCCGAATTACAAGTGAGAGTGGACGGTACCAATGTGAACACTCTGGTCCCAGGCACAATTAGCGCGGCCAGTAAATCAGGCATCTTTGATTTTGGAGATGGCCAGGAAATCGTTTTAGGCGCGCCCAGCCCACAGAGAGATCTGCAACAGACCTTGTGGGTTTTTGATTCCTTTGACATTGGTGGCGGTCAGAATACCATCTATAAGGTCAATAATGTCAACATCCCCGGTACGATCACTGCGCGCTTCAAAAAAGGGATCAGCGTTTCTATTGCTACCAATCCGCCCAATCTAAAAGTAAGTATTGATGGCCGTGACAATTGGCCGTCGCAGGACTTTGCCTGGGCTGCCGGGAGTAAGCACTCGATTGCTGCACCACCGCAAGTTACCGATTCGCGCGGTCGCAAATTGAATTTCACGGGATGGAGTCACGGAGGCGATGCCGCGCAGGAATTGGTGCTTCCAGGCGATGTCCCAGCCGCCGGAGGCATTCGTTGGACAGCGAATTATCAGATGTTGCCACGATTGACGGTTTCCATGGCGCAAGCTGGCATCAGGCTCCAATTGGACGGTGTGGATTGCCTGGCTCCCTGCAGCATCGATAAACCATCGGGTTCCAGTGTTTCCATCGCCGCTTCCAGCGTCCTGGCCTTAGGTGATGGAGTGCGTTACGAATTCCAGGGTTGGAATGATGGGGTGGCTACGCCTTCTCGCAATATTCAGTTCACAAATGAAGACATTCGAATTGGGGCTTCCTACCGTACTATGAACCGTTTAGTAGCGGTATCAGATCCTGCTGAAGGAGCTACTTTCCAGTTTAGTCCGCCCAGTGTGGATGGATTTTATTCATCAGATACGCAAGTTACGGTCACGGCGGATACGCTGAAAGGATTTCGCTTCCGCCGTTGGGAAGGTGATTTACAAGGAACATTCCGCACTGCATCCATTTCCATGAATGCGGTCCACACTGTTCGTGCCGCTTTGGACAAAGTTGCATTTGTGGCAGAAGCTGGCGTGAGAAACTCGGCAGGTGAAACTCCGGTACAAGCCGTTTCTGCCGGGTCGATCATTTCGATTTACGGAGAGGGCTTGGGGACTGAGACGGTAGTCGGCGGTGTCAATCCAGTTCCTCAAACGTTGGGGGGAATCACCGTTCGTTGGAATAACCGCTTTTTACCCCTGATTTTTGTTAGTCCGCAACAGATCAACGCATTTCTTCCAGCCGAGGCGGAACCAGGTGATCAAACCTTGTTCATCCGGTTAGCGAATCAGCAGGATATTGCTTCCACCTTCAAAGTGGCTCGCAACGCGCCAGGTCTGTTTGCCTTCTTTATTGACTCAACCGGCTATGCCGTTGCTGTTCACGAAAATGGCAAGCCGATAACCCCGGATAGTCCTGCAAAGAAGGGTGAAACCATCACTCTCTTCGGAACTGGATTTGGTCCACTCCTTCGACCTGTTCCTGAAGGATTCACGGTTCCTGATGGGATTCTGTATGGTGTTGCCGACAAAGTAGAGCTGGTAGCCGGAGAGTACACTGCACCCGCTGCTTCGTCAGTGGCAGCCACGGGAATGATTGGGACAATTGCCTCCCGCTGGAAAATTGCACCTGAATTTCCTTCTGGCGCAGCGGTCCAAATTAAAGTGCGAGTGAATGGACAGGACAGCAACAATGTCCTGTTGCCGGTGGAATAAGTTTATGAAATTTGCTCTTTTAACCCTCCTCGCGACCCCGTTTTTGCATGCTCAACTTGCACAGACGGTAGAGCCTAGCTATTGGCGATTTGCTAACCCAGAGGCACAACTGCTGGCTGGCCTCAACTGGAAAGCAATTGATGGTGCATCGCCCGCTCGCTCGCAATGGCGGGCCGTAGGTGAAATGCTTGGCCACGTGGAACGATTGCTGATTTCATCCCCACTTCCGGGGGAGCAAGGCAGGTCTCCCGCCAACATGCTGGTGATCGCCAGCGGACGCTTTGATCTGGCTCAACTGCAAAAAGCTGCGTCCCAGGAAGGAGCTGTTTCCCGTGCTTTCAAAGGCGCGACCCTCGTTGGTTCTCCAAAACCTGCCGAGGATGAGATTTTGATCGCATATATCGATCCGGTCACTGCCTTGCTCGGAACCAAGACGATCATTGGCGACGCATTGGATCGTGGAGCAGCGCCGCGGCGTGGACCACTTTCAGATAAGAACGAACTATTCAGCACGGCTGCGGATATGGCTGCGCTGAACGATTTCTGGGTGGTATCAAATGTCTCTCAGGAAAACGGCAATGACGCAAAAGGTCCTTTGCGTGGAATGAATGCCTATGCCACGGGCTTTAAGCTGCAGGACGGCGTCCAACTGAGCCTTCACTTAAATATGGCGACCGAACAACTGGCAGAGGATTCGTTGACTCGTTTGACGTCGATTTTGACTCAAATCGATGAATATTTTCCCGGAGTGATTCCGGCAAAGAAAGGACTTGACCTAAAGCATCTGATAGGTTCGATGAAAGCCACCATTGAAGAGGCCGACCTTCATGCCTGGTCGCATATCCCATCCGCCCAACTGGCCATCCTTCAGAAGAAACAGACTGTCCTGTTGGCGGAAAATCGACCTCCTGCAACACCAATCGCATCCCCAAGATCCGAGTCGAAATCATTGGTGCCATCTGCGATGCTGGTATTAGCTCCCTTTCCAGGCAAGCCCGAAGCGCCCAAGAAGCCTAAAGTGG
>JAYWBH010000485.1:0-4544 GCA_043781815.1 Bryobacterales bacterium
ACTTTCACGCGGAATACCGGGCGGCTGGCATCTTGTGCCAGAACCATCAATCCGCCAAGCAACAAAGTTCCCGCTATTGCGGAGATCCCTACTTTGCGAGCCAGTTTCACTCATCCCTCCATGGAGTCAATTGACTCGCGATTAATTCCCTGCCCCAGCAGCCAAAGCAGGGCGGTTTTTCTGTCTTGCTTCATTCCCTACCAAACGCAAACTGCGCAGCAGGGCAGGCCAATCTTCCAAATGCGTGGCAAAAATCTTCTCAACAGTGAGTCGGGTCCAATCGGGAATTGCGGTATTTAATTGCGAAGGAACCATGTACATTTCGTCGGCAAGGGACGCGTAGTACAGCAGATTCGATTCCCAGCTTTCCGCCAGAATTCGGCTGGAATATCCCATCAAAGTTGGGAACGTGCGAAGTTCCAAAAGCTCTGGACGATAGCTATTGGTAAGAGTAGGTTTGGGCGTTCCAAAAGCGCGGGACAGCAGTTCTGGCTTTACTGAGGCAGCCTCTTCCTTTTCAATCCGCCGCAATTCATCGGGAATGGCCCCTGAGTAGGAACTGTTCTTGCCGTTGTAGAGTCGCGACAAAGAATAGCTTTCCGCTGGGGTGACGTTTTCCCTAGCCTCTGCTAGACGACCTTCGCCCAACAGTTGCGAAACTTTTCGAGCTCGTGCAGGCGCGGCATAACCCAACAAAATTCCTCCTACTTGCTTGCGAACCTCTTCGTTCATCGTAGATTCTGCCAGCAGTGAATCGGCATTGCGCAAATGGAGGGCAACATAGTGCATCTGCACTGGAGAAACATTCCACCAACGCGGGACCTTCGCAGATTGCATCATTTGCGGAACCAAATCGCCCCATATCAGTGCCTGCTCACGGGAAGGAATCAGAAAGTTCTGTTCGGCCTCGGCAATGGCGTAAGGCAAACCAGCCAGCGATCCGACCAGCCGACCACCGGCACTAGCAGGCCACCCGGAGCCCACAACTTCTGTAGTTTTCCAAGTAGCTACTGAACCTTGCATACCAATAAAATCGTGGCTGCGCACAAAAATCGGATTCGTGAAAATGATTTGTCCACCAGGCGGAGCGTAATGCGCATAAACTAATCCGACCATAGAATCTCGAAGAATGGGAAGAAGGCTGGCCCGGACATCGGCCAGCTTACTGGCATCCGTTCCGGCTTTTTCCGCCAGGCTTTTCAGATTAATTTTGCGTTGATTTTCAATGTGCCGTTCTGTCCAGTAGCCAAACAGAAGGGCATTCTTTTCCACCCCACTCAGTCCCGCACGGGGCAACTGCACTTCACTCAAGCGGGCACCCACGCGGCTGACAATCGCGGCATCTAACTTGCCACCTTTGCCCACTTCTTCCAAATGATCGGCAAGCGCCAAAATGCTTTCCACAGAAATCAGCTTTTGTGCATCAAACACGCGGATGAACTGCTGCTGCATCAGTGTCTGAGTTTCTGTATCCGTGGTCTTCGCTGATCCGGTCAACAAATCCACTAAGCGGTCCTGTGCATTTCCAACACCACCAGCCAATTTCAAAAGACCGCGAAGCCCACCAGCAGTAGCCTCAAACACTTCCTTTTGAGTCTTGGCTTTTGTGAACGGATCAAGAACAGACTTCAGCGCCGCATCGGCTTGGGGATCTGGAATGGAGCCTTGCCGCACAAAAATCTGCCACATTGCGACGAGTGATTGCATACTTCCGGCAGCATCGGCGCGCACACCCTGATCACGAATCGAAGTAATGGCCTGAATCACATCCAGAAACTCGGTGACCGTGGAATCCTTTATAGCACCGGTTTCATTGATGACGGCGTATTGCGGACCATGGATGCGATATTCGCGAACCAATCGGTCCACTGTTTCCTTAGACAACGGTTCCGCACGACCGCGATCCATATCGCTAATGGCCATAAACATCTTCAACGGTTCGTTCTCAACAGCTTTGCGGCAAAGGGCAAACATGGCTTCAATCACATCGTCTACGTCTTTCCAACCGGCGGCTGATTTGGTTAATTTGCTATCGTACTTTCCGTGCGGATGTTTCAGGAAAAGCTCTCGCCAAGTTTCCACCGCACCTGGCATATGGGGCTTGCCGTTGCTATCCATGCGCATGCGAGTGGTTAGCAGCATCAGGTCAGTGCTGGCACGAAAGACAGGTCGAGCTGGACCGGGGCTGGTTACTTTACCTTTTAAGGCGGCGTAGAAGCGCTTCATGCGGGCGCCGTCTGTAAGATACTCACGCAGGCCTGGGTTGGATATGCGCAGCAAGGAATCAAAATAGCTGCAAAGCCAGCCATCGTCTTTCGAAAGCAAACCTTCAAAGAATTTTTCTGGATTGCTCACCGACGCACCCACCATATCTCCCCAAGCTGCTTCCGAACGGGGAGCACCAGGAACGGCGGCCTTGCCATTTTCGATGTAGAACATGCCGCCATAAAAATCTAAAATGTGGGCCACTGATTTCAGACGCTGCACTGGGGTGGCTTTGCGCATCCGCTCCGACGTTTCGCGATCAAGCTTGGCTAAACCCAAATAGAGACGACACAATTGCGGATCGGACAGAAAGGAGTCTATGAATTCCTGATTTTGTTTGTCTTTGGCGGACTGCCAGTATTCAGCGGCGAACAATACGGGGATTTGAGTTGGACGGTAATCCACACTGAAGGGGCGATTGGCGCGCAGGGCTTGTTCCAATTCAGCCAACGGGAACCCTGAATCCACGGTGAGGAAGGCTTTCATGGCATTCACAGTTTCCAGAACAACTTCTGCACCGCAGCCGCCGCGCATACGGTAACCAATAATTTTAAGAACTTCGCCGGTTAGGGAAGAATCGCATTGATCAATTTGAATGACACGTTTTTCCCCCGCGAGTTTGGTTAACTCGCGGGCTTGCACCAGGTAACGATTGATGAGCTTCAGGTATTCCGTAGGTTCCAACGATTCGTTGCTCGACGCCGCCTGATAGCCATTGGTGACAATGTTTCGGGCCAAGGCGGGCAATAATTCTTCAGGAGCCAAATCAGGAGAAAGTGCCGCCATGCGCGCAAAAGATCGCAAGGGGCCAGGGATTTCAATATAGGATCCGGCAGTAAGTGCTGGCTTGGTGTAAACGGCTGGGGCAGTGAATCCAGAACCACCGGAAGCACGATAGGCGTCAAGGTGGGTGGTGGCTGCGCTAGTATCACCGGCAAGAAGATTGAGAAGCACCAAGCGCCGGGTTATGTTCTGCTTATCCTGCTGGTCAGAACTAAGCGAATGGAGTTTCTCGTAAGATTTACGAGCGGCAGCGTCGCCATGCCTGTCCAAAAATTCTGCGTAGGCCTTCCATGCGCCTACACTATTGGGGCTATTTTTGACGGAAGCTTCCAGCAGCTCACGAGCTCCGTTAGCTTCGCCGCGCTGCTTCAACTGCCAGGCTTGAGTGCCCAGGTCTTGGCCGCTGATGGACAAAACTGCGGCCATGGAGCAGATATAGAAACACTTCTGAGAGAATCGCATCGGTCGCCTCCCTCGGCTTTGAGGTTTCACTACTCTACCAGATCTGCTTTAGGTTAGCAGCTTGGCTAGCCGCTGTTTTCGAACAGTTAACAAGAACAATTTACAAGATGAAGACTGCGTTGGACTTGGTTAGTCAACGTTAAATAATTTGAAGCTAGAAGCCGGTTTCGGATTCTTTATAATAGGGTTGTTTGGCAAGGATAAATCTAAAAGCCTTGTCTAACCAAATTTTCATGGTTACATCAATCAATACTGCTGGCAATAGCGCTGGCAAAAGCATTCGTCGTGATCTGAGTTTTTACGACGCCACAATCGGGAAAAAGGCCGTAATGGCCGTCACCGGGGTTATTCTATTCGGATTTGTTCTGGTTCACTTGGTGGGTAATTTGCAGATTTTCCTGCCGCCAGACGCAAAGGGCATCTTCAAAATAGACGAGTACGGTAAATTTCTGCACAGCATGCCTGCCGTTCTTTGGGGTGCTCGTTCCGTTTTATTGTTAGCTGTGATGCTGCACATTTGGTCCTCTATTTCTTTGGCCAGGCTGCAACGCCGGGCCAGGCCCACGGCTTACATTAAGAAAAATAATGCGCATTCCAGCTATGCCAGCCGGACCATGATGCTGAGTGGCCCCATTGTGGCCTGCTTCATCATTTATCATTTGCTGCATTTCACTGGCGGGCAGGTGCATCCAAACTATATAGAGACCGCCGTTCATCATAACGTGATTCGAGGCTTGCAGGAATGGCCAGCCGCGATCTTTTATATTGTGGCCATGATGTTGTTGGGAACGCACCTGTACCATGGCCTGTGGAGCATGTTGCAGAGCCTGGGAGTGAGCCATCCAAGCTATACCCCCATGCTGAAAGCGTCTGCCAAAGTGTTTGCTTTTTTAATTGTTGTGGGCAATATTTCAATTCCAATTTCGATATTGCTTGGCATTGTGAAATAGGTGAGAATGCGACTGGATTCAAAGACACCCTCAGGTCCTGTAGAGAAGCGATGGGACAACTGTAAGTTTGAAAACAAGCTGGTG
>JAYWBH010000486.1:0-4536 GCA_043781815.1 Bryobacterales bacterium
TCCACGGGAGTTGGAACTGCCTTGCCTCGTTTCGATAGAAAATTACGCGCACCTTCAATGGTAAAGCGCTTCTCGTAAAGTAGCTGCTTGATTTCAAGCACTAGCTCCACGTCCTTACGGCGATATAAACGATGATTGGTTCCAGACTTCTTCGGCCCAAGGCTGGGGAATTCCGATTCCCAATATCTTAAGACGTAAGGCTTCACACCCGCAATTCGACTTACGTCGCCGATACGGAAGTAGAGTTTATCGGGGATCTCCTGCGCGCTTAATTCAGGTTGCACTGCCGAACCAGCCATCGTTCCAATTACCTTCATGCCGATCTGAAAAATCAGCTTCCCTATTATCCCCTCACAAAGCTCACTCCACAACTGTCAAACTAAAAGACTCTCAACTAAAAAAGGAACACGCTTGACGCACTTAACGGGTATACACCCAATCCTAGAAGCTCTACGTACTGGAGTAGCCATTGAGCGGGTAATGGTGGCAAAAGGTGCCGGTGGACTGCGAGTCCAGGAAATTGTCGACCTTTGCCGTGACCGTCGAATTCCCGTGCGCTTTGAACCGCGCGCCACCTTGGACCGCAATTCGGAATCCTCTGCGCATCAAGGAGTGGTCGCCGTGACCGGGGCCTATCACTATGCCAGCCTTGAAGCCGTAATTCACAACGCCCAAATGTTGGTGGTGCTTGACGGAGTAGAAGATCCGCACAACTTAGGAGCCATTGTTCGCAGTGCCCACGCAGCAGGCGTATCGGCCATTCTACTTCCCGAACGACGCGCCGCACCCATGAACGACGCCGCTTCCAAAGCTGCCGCCGGAGCCCTGGTTCACATGCCGGTTGTGAAAATCGGCAACGTAGCCCAGACGTTAGAAGACCTGAAACAGCAAGGGTTCTGGATCTACGGCCTGGATGAACGGGGCGATTACGATTACGATAAAGTGGAATTCATCGCGCCCAGCGTGCTGGTAATTGGCGGCGAAGGGCACGGAATCCACCAACTGGTAGCCAAGCATTGCGACTTTTTGGTGAACATTCCGTTAGCTGGGCAAATTTCGTCGTTGAATGTTTCTGTGGCCACCGGCATCGCTTTGTTCGAATGGAAGCGCCGCCGAATAGTAAAGTAAAGGAATGCACATTTTCAGGTTCGTAGCCGCAGTAGCGGTCCTGCTGCTCCCTTTGTATCCTGCCCAACCGGTGCGGGCGAAGAACGCCATGGTGGTGACCCGCGAGGCTCATGCAACCGATGTCGGGGTGGCTGCGTTGAAAGCGGGTGGCAATGCAGTGGATGCGGCAGTGGCTGTGGGCTTTGCCTTAGCCGTCACTCATCCATCGGCAGGCAACATCGGCGGTGGCGGATTCATGCTGGTGCGCTTTGCCGATGGTCGCAAAACATTTCTCGATTTTCGCGAGATGGCCCCGGCCAAAGCTTCGCGCGATATGTACTTGGACGCATCTGGGAATCCTACTAAAGATTCCGTCATCGGCTGGCGTGCATCGGGAGTTCCAGGGACAGTGCGTGGTCTGGAAACAGCGCATAAAAAATACGGCAAGTTGGCGTGGAGCAAGCTAGTGACGCCCGCTGCAGACTTGGCCAAAAATGGGTTTCCGCTATCCTACGGAACTGCCCGATCCTTAAAGAGCGCGCGGAATTTGGCGGCATCGCCAGAATCGAAACGCATCTTTCAGAACAACGGTAATTTCTTCGAACCCGCTGATTTGTTCAAGCAACCGGAACTTGCCAAAGTGCTGGAGCGCATAGCGAAGCACGGTTCCGAAGATTTTTATTCCGGCGAAACAGCCAAGAAGTTAGTGTCCGAAATGGCCGCCAACGGTGGCACAATCACTCTCGAAGACTTAGCTCATTACAAGGCGGTGGAGCGGACACCGCTGGAAGGCAAGTATCGCGGCTTTGATATTATTACCGCCCCGCCACCTTCATCCGGCGGCATTGGAATTCTGCAAATGCTGGCCATGCTGAAAAAAACAGACTTCGCCGCATCGGGCGCTGGTTCGGCAAAGTCGATCCACTTCATGGCTGAAGCCATGCGTCGCTACTATGCCGACAGAGCCGAATTCATGGGCGATCCTGATTTCTACAAGGTTCCGGTTTCCAAGCTGCTCAATCCAAAATATGTGGATACGCGTCGCGCCACCATTGATGCAGATCACGCCACGTCCAGTGATGAGGTTCGCCCTGGCGACATCAACACAAAGGAAAGCACTGAGA
Organism: Bryobacterales bacterium; assembly: GCA_043781815.1. GTDB lineage: Bacteria > Acidobacteriota > Terriglobia > Bryobacterales > Bryobacteraceae > JANXSF01. The sequence continues at coordinate 2,232 of JAYWBH010000486.1, forward strand.
CTACGCATTATTCCATAGTCGATGCCGAAGGCAACGCAGTGGCCGTCACCTACACCTTGAACGGCGGCTACGGTTCCGGTGTAACAGTTCCTGGCCTGGGATTCTTGTTGAACAACGAAATGGACGATTTCAGCGTCAAGCCCGGCGCACCCAACATGTACGGCGCCATTGGAGGCGAAGCGAATTCCATTGTCGCAGGCAAGCGCCCTCTGTCCTCTATGACGCCCTCTATTGTTCTGAAAGATGGCAAGCCTTTTCTGATTGTCGGAACTCCCGGCGGCACCCGCATCATCACCAGCGTGTTTGAGGTAATCGTCAATGTATTGGACTTCAACATGAATGTGCAGGACGCCGTGAATGCCCCGCGCTTCCATCATCAATGGAAACCCGATAAGCTGCTGCTGGAACCGGGCATTTCGCCAGACACCCGTTTGCTGCTGTCACAAAGAGGACATTCAATTGAAACCGTGAATGCCATTTGCGAGGTCGCCGCCATTCAGTTTGAAGCGGATGGCTGGCTAGCCGGTGCATCGGACCCGCGCGTAGATGGCAAGGCGGCAGGCTACTAAATTATGCGTCACGCTCTATCTACTCACTATTTCGTCAACCATCGTTTGACGGTTGCTGCGCTGGAACGAATCCTTCATGCAGGAGTTCCCGCCGTTGAAATTTTCTGTGCCAAACAACATTTGGACTATACGAACAAATCGCAAGTAAATGAATTGGCCTACTGGTTCAAGGATGAAGACATGCAACTGCACTCGCTTCACCTGCCCATGCATACCGATGAGGTGTGGGGTCGCAGTGGTCCGCAGGCGCACTTGAACATTTGCGATCTGAACAAGTCCAAACGCATTGCTGCCGTGGATGAAATCAAACGCGCTATTGAAGTGGTGGAATCCATTCCCTGCCCTTACCTGATCCAACATGTCGGCGGGCTGAACGAAGAGTTCGACGAGCATAAGCTGGACATGGCATTCAATTCGCTAGAGGAAATTTCCCTCTTCGCCAAGCAACGCGGTGCAGAAATTCTTCTTGAAAATATCCCCAACGGATTTTCTACTGGGGACAAGCTCTGTTACCTATTGGGGGTCACGCATCTGGATCTGAATTTCTGTTTCGACGTGGGCCACGCCAATCTAATGGAAGGTGTGGAGGAAGCGTTTGAAAGAATGAAGCCGCGCATCCGGTCCACTCACGTTCACGATAACAATGGCACCGACGATAGTCACCTGTTTCCCACCTTGGCCGAGGGCGGCACAATCGACTGGAAGAAAATCATGGGCCTGCTGCGCTCAGCCGAGCATCAGTATCCATTGCTTTTGGAACTCAAAGAATCCCCCGACTTTCCGCAACCTCTGGAAGCGATCAAACAAATTTTCGAGCGTTTGGAGAACCTGTAAATGTCCTATCCCCGCATCCGTATTTCCGACGCTGCCAAGCATGTTGGTGAAACCGTTTCCATTGCTGGTTGGCTTTATAACCTTCGTAAATCCGGCAAGATCTGCTTTCCCTTGGTGCGCGACGGCTCAGGCACCATGCAATGTGTCGCCGTCAAAAGCGCTATCCCGGAAGAACTTTTCGAGACGCTGAAAGGGTTGACCCAGGAATCGGCATTGATCGTGACCGGGAAGATTCGTGCCGAAGAGCGCGCCGCTGGTGGCTATGAAATGGACGTGGAAGCAGCCGACATTGTGCAGAAGGTGCCGGAAGAAGATCCGTATCCAATTACGCCCAAAGAGCATGGCGTCGACTTCCTGATGGACCATCGTCATTTGTGGATTCGCAGCAAACGGCAACACGCCATTCTGCGGATTCGTCATGAAGTGATTAAAGGCATTCGCGATTACTTTGATTCGCACGGGTTCACGTTAGTGGACACGCCCATCTTCACACCAGCGGCCTGCGAAGGCACCACAACATTGTTTGAAGTGGATTATTTCGAAGATGAAAAAGTTTATCTGACGCAATCCGGCCAACTGTACAATGAAGCCACGGTGATGGCCTTCGGTAAGGTGTACTGTTTCGGCCCAACGTTTCGCGCAGAGAAATCAAAGACTCGTCGACACCTCACCGAGTTCTGGATGGTGGAGCCGGAAATGGCCTACGCCACTTTGGACGACGTGAAGCAAGTGGCTGAAGAGATGATCTGCTTTGTGGTGGCTCGCGTTTTGGAAAATCGCCAGGAAGAATTGAAGACGTTGGAACGCGACGTCACAAAGCTGGAAGCGATCAAGGCTCCCTTCAATCGCATGAGCTACGACGATGCCGTGAAGAAGCTGCAATCGCTAGGCAGCGAAATTCA
>JAYWBH010000487.1:0-4534 GCA_043781815.1 Bryobacterales bacterium
ACGCTGTGGGCCGATGGAACTCCTCAAACGGTGACTTGGAATGTAGCCAAAACAGACCTTGACCCTATTGGCGAAAAGACTGTGAGAATTAAATTATCAGTGGATGGTGGGCTGACGTTCCCACACATACTGGCAAAGAATATTCCCAATACTGGTTCGGCAACTTTCACGCTGCCGACGGGCATTCCGGCAACCACTAAGGCGCGGATTATGGTGGCGGCGGAGAAGAGCATTTTCTTTGATATTTCCGACGTTAATTTCACCGTTACGGCGGCTTCTGGAACAGGGGCGGCACCGATCATTGGCCAGGGCGGCATTATCAGTGCGGCGGGCATTCAACAAAGCGTCGCACCGGGATCAGTGATTAGCATTTACGGATCGAACTTGGCAGGTGCAACCGCTGGGGCAACCGCCGTACCTTTGCCGACCACCCTTAGCGGTGTTTCGGTGCAGGTGAACGGAGTGGCTGTGCCGCTATTCTTCGTAAGTTCGGGTCAGATTAATGCACAGGTGCCTTATGAAACGACTCTTGGAGAAGCAGTGGTGGTCGTAACGTCGAACGGGGCAGTCTCCCCTGGAGCTCCTCTGCTGATTTCCGCAACAGCCCCTGGTGTACTGCAATTCGGCGCAAGCCGGGCAGTTGTAGTCAATCAGAGCGGAGCGGTGAACAACACCGGTGTTGGAGCAAGCGTAGGCAGCACAGTGGTTGCTTACATGACAGGACAAGGCGCAGTAACCGGCACTGTTACGACTGGCGATGGTTCAACCGGCAGCCCGCTGCTGGGGACTAAAGCTCAGACTACAGTTACGGTTGGTGGCAAGGCGGCGCAAGTGTCGTTTTCCGGCTTGACGCCTGGTGGAGTTGGCTTGATGCAACTCAACTTTGTGATCCCTAGTCTAACTGCTGGCGAATATCCATTGGTGGTCACAGTTGGTGGCGTGTCTTCTAACGCGCTCACCATGACAGTGGCTCCGTAGTTCTGGAAGTAAAATTCGGGATAGGGGGACCTCCTCCTATCCCGATAAAACTAACGCCTGGGCGAACCGCACTGCCCATTGATGCTGCCCACTCGGTGCAGCAATTTCATCCTGACGAAATTCTACTTGAAGGTGCTGCATTCCGCGTCGCAAGGCGTGGAACGGAATACTGTAATCCACGGTCGGGTCAAGATCGTATGGCTGATTGTCGCCCACCACTACGTCATTAGGAAGTCGCAGCGCGGCCAGTACAGGATCGGTCAAGCGGCGGTCCAGATAGCTTGATAGTGCAATTTGCCAGGGTCGGGCTTTGCCGCCAAGAGACGGGGTCATGGAATGAATCGAAATTGCGATTGTTTCCACACCTCGCAATTCGCGTTCCAGCAACACGGATTCAACGGCATTATGATAATCATGGAACCATTGCAGACGGGTTGCTTTGGCGCCATCGGTCAAATGCAAATTTCCGGGAATTACTGTTGCGTCGCTGACTTCAGGAATCAGATCCACAGCGTTCAGTTGACGATTGCAATCGATCACAAGTCGCGAGATGTTGCAGAGGATGGCAGGGGCGTCAAACATGTCCGATAGAACCTTGGTGACACCAGCCGCGCCAATGTCCCAGGCTATGTGGCGGGCAAGGTCGAAGTCGGTTAGACCCAGATTATTCAGTTCAGCAGGAATGTGATTGCTTGCGTGATCGCACAAGAACACGAAGCGACCAGACCCTTGTGGGAGCAGGATTCGAGGTGCCGTCAACATTGGTTACCCGGCCACTTCAGTAACGTTCACGGTGACATTCATTTCAAGAAAAGCACCTGGCGGACCGGAGTAAGTTCCCCACAGAGGCAACACCTGTTCAGGGGCCCAGGCGACTGCGACACGAATCAGATTACGGTTGCCGATGATGCTGTTGGTGGGGTCGAAATCAATCCAACCGGCTCCAGGCAGATAGGCTTGAATCCACGCGTGTGTGGCACCGCCTCCGGCTAAACCGGAACTGCTGGGGGTGAAAATATAACCGCTGACGAAGCGCGCAGCAATTCCCAGGGAACGGCAGGCTTCCATCATCAGAACAGCGAAATCCCGGCAACTGCCTTGTTCGGTCTGCAAAGTCTCTTCGGGAGTTTGCACGCCCTTTTCAGTGCGACGTGTGTAAGTAAATTCTTCACGAATGCCGCGGGTCATGGCTCGAAGAATTTTCATTGTGCCAGTGGTGGGTGATGGATCAAGAAAGCGCAAGACCCATTCGGAGACACTTTTTCCGGAATAGTGCGGCGCTAGTGCGCGAACAAGATTGGGGAAATCCTCGTCAGAATATCGAAACGGATACGTCTGGGCATAATCTTCCAGGGGATATTCGGGCAGAGTCGTTTCAAAATGTTCTAACGTCACGTTGCTTTCAAAACTGAGTTGGGAGGTGGTTCCTTCAAACGTGGCCACAGCCACAGAGTTATCGAACGGATCGTGCAGCCAACGCAAGTGAGCTGGCTGCGGGGTGATGACAAGGCGGGTGCGGATCAAGCGCAGGTCGTGACTTTCGCGAGGGCGGAACATCATGCGATGTTCACCCAGGCCGACGGGTTCACGGTAGCGATAGACCGTGTGGTGGCGCACCATCAGAAATGACATTAGCTGGCTGATCCAGTTGATAGGCTGCTGGGAATTTCATCTGTCCACACCTTAAAGCTTTCCAGAGTATTGGGTCCGAACGTGGTGGCAATGGCTACATCGGACGCATCACGACCGCGGGCCATTAGGATGCGACCAATCCTTGGGACGTTATTACGTGGGTCAAACATATGCCAGCGGCCACCAATCCAAGCTTCAAACCATGCCGCAAAATCGCCTACACCGTAAGGCGGAGGAGTTCCGATGTCGCTGAGGTAACCGGTGCAATATCGCGCCGGAATATTCATGCAACGGCAGAAGGCAACAGCAAGATGAGCGAAGTCCCGGCAGACGCCTGTCCTTTCGTTAAACGCTTCTGAGGCGCTGCGGGTGGCGCGGGCATTCTGGTAGTTGAAATAAATGTGGTTATGCACGTAATCGCAAATAGCCTGCACTCGTGGATGACCTGGGGCAGTGCCGCTAAAGAGTTGCCAGGCGGTCTGCGAAAGCAAATCTGTTTCACAGTAGCGGCTACCCAGAAGGAAAACAAGATTCTCTTCAGGAAGGTTTTCAACGTAATCCTGACCGGCGTTGGACATCACCTCATCGGGCAGACCGCTGTCATTGACAACGGCATTGGCCGTAAGAAGAAGCCGCCCCGTTGGCGCAAGAATGCGATGGCAATGGTTTCCGAAAGCGTCGTGATATTCGGTAACAGGAACGGATGGCTGGACAGTAAGAGTATCGGGGATAACAATATCGGATGCGCGTGAATCGTGGATGTTCACGACAAGGATAATTGGCGTTGGTTGTGGAAAGTTATAAACAAGTTCGTAACCGGTTCTGAGCTGCATGGCAAACTCCTTTATGGGCGGTACGTAGACCGCGAGCTTGGCTGAATTGAGTTAGAAGCAGTAAACGAAGGCCTCAACAATCAAACAGATTCCATGATAACAGCGTGCCTTGCCTGGATGAAATCCGGGCAGAGAACCACCTATTCACCCGATGCCCAGGCAACTCTAAACTCAGGATAAAGCGTTAGCCCACCGCAGGCAAAAATAGTTTGCCCGGTGATGTAGGAAGCATCGTCAGAGGCAAGGAATGCGAACACTGCGGCGATCTCACTGGCTTCCGCCGCTCTGCCAAGGGGAATGTGACTTTCCACTTCTGCGCGAGCCTTTGGATCGTTGATCCAGGCATTATTAATGGGTGTCACGACAGCCCCTGGGCCGACGGCGTTCACACGAATTCCCCGCCCTGCATATTCCAGCGCCATGGATTTCGTCATATTTTCCATGCCACCTTTGCTGATGGAATATGGCAGATATTTCGGTTTGGGAATAATTTCATGAACGCTTGAATTGTTGACAATATTGCCTGGTCCACCGCGAGCAAGAAAGTGCCGCACCGCTTCTCTGGAACAAAGAAACGCTCCACGCAAGTTGACGTTTAGGATTCGATCAAAATCTTCCATTTCAATTTCATGGGTGTGCGCAGGCTTTTGAATCCCGGCGTTATTGACTAAGACATCAATGGATGAAAAAGTATGAAGCGCTTCGGCGAACATGGCTTTCACTTCAACTTCGCTTGCCACGTCAGCCTGAATTAAAAACTGCTTGCCATCGCTGGTCCTGGCACTACGAACCATTTCCAGCGTAGCTTGGGCCATGTCCCGGTCATTGCGATAGTTGATGACAACGTTGGCTCCTTCTTGAGCAAATCTCACAGCGATTGCTTGTCCAATGCCGGAAGAAGCTCCGGTGACCAATACATTCTTTCCCTTGAGTCGTTCCACTGTTTTCAACCAACCACCTTGATTCACCTTAACAAACCCGGTGAGCAACCTTCGGGCGTGCGACATAGAAGTTGGGATCAGGCAGCCCGAGCTTCCCAGTAATTCTCGAACCTGCCGTTGAGTTGGCAACATCTCAAGGCGATGATGGAG
>JAYWBH010000488.1:0-4523 GCA_043781815.1 Bryobacterales bacterium
AATCAGAAGGCTTACCTTCAAACACGTGCTGGAAATCAATGCGCACGCGGTTCAGACCAGCGCGGAATTCATTCGTGATGGTGGGCGCGATGACTCGTGTATATCCAATGGCCAACAAGCCCCGTTTCGCTGGGCGAGTGTCGCCAAAGCCAGGCAGGTTGTTGCCTTGCAATGTCGGTTCACTGCGGCTATCGCGATTGACAATAAACGTGCCGAAGAGCGTATCTTTTGCGGACAACGAATGGTCAATGCGTCCGGTGTACTGATTCAAAATTCGTTTGCGCGGTGCCGATCCCTGGAAGAATCCACCAGTAGCATCATTCGCTGCAGGCACTAACGCAAGCAGTTGTTTAGTTACTGGGTTGGTGGCGGCAGCGCGTTGCGCGCTGGTTGGTACAGGCGCGTTTAACGTAGCCACTTCACGACCCTGACGACCCTCATAGCTATTGAAGAAGAAAGTCCTGTTGCGGATGATGGGGCCACCAATGGAGTAACCGAAAATATTGCGTTTAAATGGTGCAATGGGAACATTTGCCTTATCGAAGAAATTCTTCGCATCAAACTTTTCATTGCGTACGAATTCAAAGGCGCTGCCATGAAACCCATTGGTTCCTGACTTCGATACAGCGTTAATAATGATGCCCGCGTTACGGCCGTATTCGGCGTTGAAGGCGTTGGTTTGCACCTTGAATTCCTGAATCATGTCGATGTTCGGTTGGAAGGTGATCTGGTTCTGAACCATATCACTGAGGTTGATGCCATCGAATAAATAGTTAGTGGAATCCTCACGGGTGCCGCTGGCGTTGATGCCGGAAATACCAATGCCGCTGGGCGCTGCCAGAAATGTGCGATTGCTGGTGCTGGGAACCACGGTCCCTGCTGTTAACAAGGCCAGGTCTAAAAAGAAGCGGCCATTCAGGGGGATTTCAACGATCTTTTTGTTATCCACAACGGTGCCCAGGCTGGAGGATTCTGTCTGCACACCACCGGGTGCCGCCTCCACAGTGAGAATAGTTGAGGTATCACCAACAGTAAGTGCGGCATCCACGCGGCCGCGCTGAGTTACAGCAAGTTCAATGTCGTTCTGGACAAATGTTTTGAAGCCTGTGCGCTCCACTTTGAGCGAGTAAGGTCCAGGCCGGACCACAGGAAATTCATAGTTCCCCGATTCGTCCGATTGGACGGTTTGGGCAATCCTAGTAAGTTGGTTGGTCAGCGTAACCGTGGCTGAGGGAATGGCTGCGTCTTGTGCATCTTTTACAGTTCCGGTGAGTGCCGCATTTTGGGCGAAAACGGGAACAGTGAGTGAGACAAGAAAAAGAGCATACACGAATAGCTTGTGTTGCATTTTGACCTCCAGGAGCGTTGTTATTTTGAATGTAACATGGACGAACGAGGAGCGAAAGGGGTAGGCCCAAAGTCACTTTAAGTTGCCATTATCATCCAGCTTTACTGGCAACACCACGCGCAAAGGAATGGCCACGGAATAGCGGGCGTGGCGGAGTTCACCGGTGCGAAGGAACGCGCCGTTCTCCACCAGATCGGCAAGATCGCGGGTGGCGGTTGCCGGGGATGTTCCGGTGATGGTGGCATAGTTTCCGGCGCTCAAACCACCCTCAAATCCTTCTGGACCCTCGCGCAGCATGCGCAGCAGCGCCTTTTCCTGCCGTCCATTCAGTTGGCCGCGCAACCGGTCAAGAAGCCGCGTTTTGTCCAACAGAAATTCCACGCGAGTTTCCGTGCGCCGCTGGGCCTCAATCGTTGTCCCAGCGAACCAACAGAGCCAGCGCGTCGCCTCAACATTTTTGCTTGCAGCTCCCAGTGCGGCGTAATATGCCTTTCTTCGGATCAGCATGGTGGCGGCCAAAGCGGTAAGGGTTGGCTGATTCACAGATTGCGCCAGCGCCTTTTCAGAAATCGCCCGCCCAATGCGCCCATTGCCGTCCTCAAAAGGATGGATCGATTCGAAATAAAGATGGGCAATCCCTGCCCTTGTTAAAGCAGGCAAGGGCTTGCTTCCAGTTGGGGCGGTGCGGTTAAACCATTTTATGAAACGTGCCATTTCCTTGGGCACCTGGGAGGAGGGTGGTGCTTCAAAATGCACTTTAGGTGCATAAATAGCCCCTGAAACCACCTGCATTGCCTGCTCATCCGTGCGATAGCAACCGATATCCTTAAGGTCATTGCGACCTTTAACGATCATCCGATGCCAGGCGAATAACGTGCTGTCCGTCAGCGGTTCGGCGAAGGAACGGTAAAGATGCACCACCATTTCCGCAATCCCTTGCTCAGCCGGCTTGATTCGGCGATTTTCGGCAACCAGCCCAAGTTGCTTGCGGATGGAGGATTGGACACTGGCGCGATCCAGCAGTTCGCCCTCAATTTCCGAGGTTGTCAGCGCTTCAATGCTGATCGCATCAATGGTTAATCGCTCCTGATCCTCCGACCCTAAATGCTTGATTATGCCCACGAATTTGCCACTTCCCAGCAGGAAATGCGCTTCGGCTTGGAGAAGGCGCGCTTTGTCCCAGGTGAAATTAGGCCAATCGGGTTGTTGCCAGTTCCATGTCATGAGCGATAGAGCGACACTCTATCGCTCATTATAGACCGCATTCATGAGCGATAGCAATCACTTCTATCGCTCACGTTAAGCCTATTGTATGAGCGATAGAAAAAATCCTATCGCTCATTGCCACTAGAATTGTGGTGCAGAACCCAACCATCAGTGCCAGAATAGATCGGAGAGTTACCCTATGCCAATTGATCTGCATGTCCTGAAAGAAGTTCCGCTATTTGCGTTGTTGGACGACGAAGAAATGGCGGTGCTGGCCGACCAGGTCGAAATAAAACGCTTTGCCGCCCGTCAGCGCATTTATAAAATCGGCGATCCTCCGGGGCAAGCCTATGTGTTGGTATCGGGGGCTGTTCGCGTAACCACAATTGACGTTGATAATCAGGAAGTAGTTGTGGATGAACCCACCCATGGCGACTTCTTCGGCTTCGCTTCCATGCTGGACGAAACACCGCACCAAACAGCGGCGCAGGCTTTGGATGATGTTGTTTGTGTAGAAGTCGATCGCAAAGATATAGCCGCGCTCCTTCAGCAGAAACCCATGGCCGGTATGGATTTACTGACGGTGCTGGGCAAGCAGTTTCATTCTGCGCATCAATTATTGCGCACCCGCGCGATGCGCAATGCCAACGAAATGATTGACGAAGAAGCCAGCTTTGGGGAGCGAATTGCTGACCAAGTGGCCCGTTTTGGTGGTTCCTGGCGCTTTATCATCAGTTTTGGGGTCATCTTGTTGGTCTATACGGGCATCAATATCTTGCTGCGGCAAAACGCTTGGGACCCTTACCCTTTTATCCTCTTAAATCTTTTCCTATCTATGTTGGCGGCCATTCAGGCACCGGTCATTATGATGAGTCAGAACCGCCAGGATACGAAAGATCGCCTGCGTAGTGAACTGGATTATGACGTGAACCGGCGTGCCGAATCGGAAATTCAGAGTTTGTCGCAAAAGTTGAACTTGTTGCATGAAAAATTGGACGATCTGGAAGACCTGGTCCGTCAGCCGCATTCCAAATAACAGCGACGTAACAGCCTACTTAAGCGGTTCAGTACTGAAGAATTCACAAATATATTTGCAACGCAATTGTCATATCAGTTGCGTTACACCCCCAGAAGGTTATATGCTTATCCGAGATTTCGGTAAACTTTTGCAGACCAGCGTAACTTTTTGCAGATTGATTGCCGAATGAATGAATACTTCAAGGGGGTATCCGAGTGAGAAACCTAAAAAGGCTACTGTTAGCCACGCTACTCTGTAGTGTTTTACATGCGCAGGAATTCCGGTCGACCATCACTGGCCGCGTTCTCGACGCTTCCGGTGCAGCTGTGCCTGGAGCTCAAATCCAAATTACGAATGTGGAAAGCAAGTCTATTGCAACTGCCACATCCGATAGCACTGGGATTTATACAATTCCGTTTCTCCGTCCAGGCAACTACAAAGTCGCCGCGTCGGCACAAGGCTTTAAACAGTTTGTCAGAACGAACGTGATCCTGGAATCGGCGAAAACCGCCGGCATTGATGTCGTTCTGGAAATCGGCGCACTCACTGAAACGGTGGAAGTGGTTGCTGAATCCATCGCTATCGACACGCAAGGTGCATCCCGTGGTGGGCTGGTGACTGAACAACAGGTTTCCGAACTGCCGCTGAACGCTCGTAATCCGTTTATGCTTGGTGCCATGATGTCGGGCGTCACATTCAACGGCGCAGCCATCTGGCAGCGTCCTTTCGACAACGGTGCTATTGCACAGTGGTCGATCAACGGCGGACGCGATTCCTCCTCCGAGTATTTCATGGACGGCGCATCGAACAACGCACAGATGGGCGGTAATAATATTGCCGCTGTGCCACCAGTAGATTCCGTGCAGGAATTCAATATGTTGACGAACATGTATAACGCGGAATATGGCCACACCGGAAGCGGCGTTATGAACGTTGTGCTGAAATCCGGCG
>JAYWBH010000489.1:0-4517 GCA_043781815.1 Bryobacterales bacterium
GCGCAACGCGTCCGAACAGCGCGGTGCAGTGGTGTGGCTCCGTCCATATTCTGTGCGTTCGGATCAGCGCCCGCTTCAATCAGGCACACAATGGTCGCTGCTTGCGCAGGCGGATCCCAGTTGGGCGAACCAGGACTTCCAAATGCTGCCGCGTGCAGCGGTTCAGACCCACGCCGATTCTTCGCCCGCAGTTGGGCACCGACCTTGATCAATTGTTCGGCCATTTTGTGGCGATACGCGGCGGCAGCAAAATGTAACGCCGTATCGCCGGAATAAATGTAGTGCCCTATTTCTTTGATGAAGGACGCTTTCGGGCTTGGTCCCTGCCGACTTGCTCCCTGGGCGAAACTCGCGGTGGCAAGCGCTGGCGACTGGTCAATCAGTCTCGTGAAAAGCGCGTCATCGTCGTCGACAATTGCGTCTACTAATCTTCGTAGAAATTCTTCTGAGGTCCCCACATCCATGATTCAACCTATGAAACCTAGCATCCCATAGGAATTAAGAACGATCAACGGCATAAAGTTTCGCGCTTACTGCGCCTCTACTTTCTGCTTCAACCGTTGCATATCTTCCTTGCCCTTGCTCGCGGCGGACTTCATGATTAGCGGAGTCATCAATTTGGCGAATCCGTTGGCGAAGGTGTATTTTCCATGCTGGCTTAGCCGACTGTGGCCGCTGCCTGTTTCTTCAACTAAATATTCCATCTGTCCGCTAAACATTCCTGGAACTGTGGTGCGCACCGTCTTCGCTCGGCCCGGTTGGTAGGCAATCACCTCACCAGTGATCTCCATCAGTGCGCCGCCGTTGTTGCGGTCTTCCATCACCCACACCTGACTGGAACCTAAGCCCCGTTGCCCTGGAGTTGCTTCGCGAACTTCTTTCAACCAGCCCACCCAACTTTTCAACTTTTCCGGATCTTCCAGAAACGCCCAGACAACTGCTGGCGGCTTGTTGAATTCAATGGTGCCGTTGATTTCATCGGCACCAGAGCGACTACTCAGATACGCCAGCACTCCAATGGTTAGAACCAGTGCAGTAACTAGAACAAGCAGGATTCGTTTGATCCATTTCATGAAGTTTGTCTCCTTAACGCGACGAAGGCAGCAGAACATGCGGGCGGGACAAGAATCAGCATCCAACAAAACCAGGTGGGCAGCCATGCGGGAATGCTAAACACGATGAGCCACGACGCGAGCAGCAGCCAGACTGCGTTGCATCGCGAAAGGGTAGCCTGTGCAGTGATGGCGCAGGCACAGGCCAGCACCACATGTACGACCAGAAATTCAAATGGACGAATGGCGTCCTCTTTCAACGGCACTTGCGATAGCAGGAACGCCCACAAGAAGTCCAGGATGCGGATTGGGATTGCGTAAATCAGAAATGTGCAAAGTGCGACGTTCCATTCCGGTTGGCGGATTTGCATGCCGAGCAATTGAGGAGCGGAACGAAGCACTTGTTGCCAATACCAAGCTGCGCGAAGAGGTTCAGCGATGGTGACATATTCTTCAAGCAGGTCACCTTCAATCATCGAAAGGTCGCTGCCCGGCGATAGCATGCGCAGCATTACCACAGCGGCGCGGGGAGGCGTCAAACAAGCCATTCCAGATCCCCCATTTTGATTCCATGTCGCATTTTCGATAGCGCCTCCATACTGCGTCGCAGACTATCGGAACCAAGGGCTGTTAAGGCAAATATCTTCTTGGGTCGACCACCACGAGTGGGCGTGCTCTCCCCGATTTCCGACCGCAGCAGACCCTTTGATTCCATCCGCTCTAACGTGGCGTAGACAGCCCCAATGGAGGTGGGACGGTTGGTTCTTGCTTCAATTTCCTGACGGACGCGCATGCCGTAGGCGTCCATTTTCAGGCGGAATACGGCCAGCAGAACCAATTGTTCAAACTCGCCCAGGTTGTCCCGCGATGGCATTTCTACACTGTAGAGGAAATCCGTGGTAAATGCAATCGTTTCCTTTCGAACGGTGCATCTGATAAACTCCAACGTCATGGCCGCAAAGACCCCAATATATGCGTCACTCGCAGTTTTGTTTCTGATCAACATTCTGAATTTCTATGATCGCAATGTGGGCAACGCACTGACAGAACCACTCAAACATGAATTCAAGCTGAGCGACCAGGAAATAGGATTTATGAGCAGCGCATTCATTTGGCTGTATGCCATTGTAGGCGTGCCGCTGGGGCGGTTGGCCGATCATGCGAATCGGAAATATATTCTGGTTGGCGGGGTCTTAGTATGGAGTTTGCTAACGGCGATGAATTCGTTTGCGCAGACTTATACCCATCTGATTTTGGCGCGGCTAGGGGTTGCCGTGGGTGAGGCTGTGGTTGCACCCACGGCAACCAGTTGGATTGGGGATCTGTTTCCAGCAGATAAGCGGGCTCGCGCACTGGCTATTTTCATGTTGGGCGTTCCGCTTGGCGGGGCACTGAGTTACATGCTGAGCGGGCCGGTGGCGCAGGCTTATGGTTGGCGAATTGCCATGGTGATAGCCGCTGCCCCGGCACTGCTTGTGGCTCCGGCACTCCTGTTTCTGGAAGAGCCGAAGCGCGGGGCTATGGAAGCACACGGCCATTCCACGGCTGCTGGGGAATCCATGTGGTCTGTGCTGCGCATCCCCACAATGTGGTGGATTATTGCATCGGGCGCGCTGCTGAATTTTAACATGTACGCGATCCATTCCTTTCTGCCGTCGCTGCTGATCCGAGTGCACGGCTTGAGTCTGGCCCAAGCCGGAATTGGGGTAGGCACGATCATGGCAATTGGAGGTTTGAGCGGCGCCTTGCTGGCGGCGAATTTGGGAGATCGGGTGATTCGTACGCATCAGAACGGTCGATTAATGTTGGCTGCGGCATTCGCGGCACTCGGCGCCCCTGCGGCTTACCTGGGCATTGTGCAACCTAACGGATCAATTTGGGTGGCTAGCGTATTCATGGCGTTGGCCTATGCTTCCTGCAACAGTTACTACGGGCTGGTGTACTCTTCCATTCAAGACATTGTGGCACCCAGGCAACGGGCCAGCACCATGTCTATTTACTTTATGGCGATGTATTTATGCGGCGCGTCACTGGGTCCCCTACTCACTGGGACGCTCAGCGATTGGCGGGCAAAGACTGCGGCACAAGCTGCCGGATCTGCAGTGATTAATGCGCAACATCGCGCCATCGGATTGCAGGAAGCGATGCTGGTTGTCCCACTGTTATTGCTGTTGTTGGGGGCGGTGCTCTATGCCGGGTCGCGGACAGTAGAGGCGGATATGAGGAAGCGGCAGTTGGAATCGGCCGGTGTTCCAGCGGTTGTGGGTTAAGAGTCTTCTAACTACTCTTTATATTGCCAAGTACTTGCCAAATGAATCTTCTTGGCATATACTTAGCTTAATGGCGCGAACTATTCCGATCCACGAACATGCCCTGGATCAAATCAAGTACATCCGCAACGCCATGGAGCGATCTTCGGCTTTTACTGCCGTTCCTGGTTGGGGTGGCGTGGCCATGGGGATTTCGGCATTAATTGCTGCTTATTTGGCCGCCCAGCAGCCTTCAGTCGGCGCATGGGTGCGGGTTTGGATGTATGAATGTTTGATTGGAATGGTGATTGGCGGCACAGCGTTATGGCGCAAAGCGCAGACGTTTGACGAGCCTCTGTTTGAAGGTGCTGGTCGTAAGTTTCTGCTCAGTTTTGCTCCGCCGATTGTGGCCGGAGCGCTGGTCAGTTTCGCGATTTATCACTTTGGCCCGCAATTCATTCCCGGTGTCTGGCTGATTATGTACGGCACGGCGGTTGTTGCTGCCGGAACATTTTCTGTCCGCATTGTTCCTCTAATGGGTTTCTGTTTCATGGCTGCCGGGGCAGTGGCTTTGTTCCTGCCGCTGCACTTGGGCAACGTGGCATTAGGTGCCGGATTCGGCGGACTGCATGTTGTGTTTGGGTTTTTGATTGCGAAGAGGTTTGGAGGATAGGATGAGTACCAGAAGCAACGCCGCGACTATCGAACGCACCACGGCGATAATTCCAATGCCTGGCAAAAAGGCCTCCGATACCGCGCAACAATTAGACCGGCTGATTCATGAACGGATGCGTCTGGGAATTGTGAGCGCCCTCGCCGCCAATGAAGTTCTTACCTTCACCGAATTGAAACGTCTACTAGATACTACCGACGGTAACGTCAGCGTGCACGCCCGCAAACTGGAAGAGGCGGGTTACGTTTCCTGTCATAAATCCTTTGAAGGTAGAATGCCCAAAACCGAATACCGCTTAACGGAACCGGGTCGTTTGGCGCTGGAAAAATATCTGAACCATCTGGAAGCTCTTCTCCAAGCAATGCGCCCCAAATAGGTATTGCACCCCCAAGGGTCCGGGCTCAGGCCTGGACCCATTTTTTATGAAAGGATACTTTATTATGACAAGTACTTTACATATTGGAATCATCATGGACGGCAACGGTCGCTGGGCCGAACGCCGCAGCCATCCCAGAACGGCCGGACATCGTGCTGGTGTTCGTG
>JAYWBH010000490.1:0-13303 GCA_043781815.1 Bryobacterales bacterium
GCCAAGCGTTGTGAGGAGGAGGCTGCGAAAAGCGGCCAATCCAAAGCCGAATGGCTTCGCAACGCGCTTGCCGTTTGCTACAACTGGAACACCATGGACGGGATGCAGAGAATCAGGCTTCACGCCGGGGAACAATTGCCCGCTGTCATTGGCATTGGTCTACCAATGCCCTTCAATGTGCTAAAAATTCATCGTGGACGAATTGAAACTCCACCGGATGATTACTGGAAAAATATAAGAAAGACGCTGTTGGGCGGGGAGTTGCAAATCGTTCTACCCTGGATTCCAGTACGTCGCGTAAGCGCTACTCCGATTCTTTAGATCTGCATGGTGCCGAATAGGATTTTTTGGTGTCTGCTCGCGTGACATTTTGGTTTTCATTTTGTAAACTAATATTGTGCGGGTTATCAGTATGCCAGCTATTCTCCAATTCTCGGAACGCCACAAAAAGGCGCTTGTGCCACTGATGAACTGGTACCGCATTACACGACGTGCAGACTGGAAATCACTTGTCGAGGTGCGGCGCGATTTTGCCCATGCCGATCTTGTCGGGAGGCGAACCGTGTTCAATATCCACGGTAACGACTATAGATTGATCGCCAGAGTCAATTACCAGACCAAACGCGTCTTCATCCTTAACATCCTCACACACTCTGAATATAACAAGGGAGACTGGAACCAATGAACACAACAATGGAAATGACCGATTCCACTTATGGCCAGCTCTTAGCGCAATCCCTGCCGCGGCCAATTCACTCGAAGTCTGAACATGACCGGCTGACTCAGCTTCTGCTCACCCTGGATGAACGTGAGGACCTTTCGCTAGAAGAGGAAGCATTGGCCGAAGTGCTTACTCTGCTCATTGAGGATTACGAAGAAAAACAGTATCCTTTGCCTTCTGTATCGCCAGGCGAATCGTTGCGTTCCCTGATGGAAGATCGTGGATTGAAGCATAAAGACATCTGGCCAGTGTTAGGAAACAAAGGGACAGCGACTGAGGTTCTGAATGGTCGGCGATCAATCAGTAAAGCCCAAGCTAAGCGGCTTGCCGAATTCTTGCGGGTGCCGGTGGACCTATTCCTGTGAATCCCGAATTGGAACAAAGAACACCCGCTGAGGTTTTCGCCCCAGGCGAGTTCATCAGCGAAGAGATTGAGTCTCGTGGATGGACGCAAATAGAGTTAGCAGAAGTGCTGGGGCGACCGGCACGCCTGATTAGCGAGTTGATTGCTGGAAAGCGCTCAATTACACCGGAGACTGCGAAAGGCCTTGGTGCGGCATTTGGCACAGGTCCAGAGCTTTGGATGAATCTTGACCGTGATTATCGGCTGGCACATGCAGTGCATGACGATACTACGGTTGAGCGTCGTGCCCGTCTTTATGCAAAAGCGCCGGTTAAAGAAATGACAAAGCGCGGCTGGATTGAACCATCAGAAAATATCGATGTCCTGGAGAAACGAGTTTTAGATTTCCTGCAAATCGAAAACCTAGACGCCGAGCCATGGCTTGCCCACGCTGCAAAGAAGGGAAAAGCTAACAGAGAAGCGCAAGGGACCCGGCGGCCCCAAAGCAAGCCAGGAACTCACGAACTCGTTGTGGCCGCTGGGACTCGGTTTTGCGCGAGTTACTCTGAAGTAACCTCCTCACAATGGGCATGGCTGTTTCGGGTAAAACAGTTAGCGAAGTCCATGAGCGTTCCGAAGTATTCCCGAGCAGCATTGTTAAAGGCCATTGCGTCTTTGGAACCGTTGCTGATTGCTCCAGAAGAGGTTCGCAACGTCCCAGGAATACTTGCTGGTTGCGGTGTACGGTTCTTGATCGTTGAAAAACTGCCACAAGCAGACATTGACGGGGCATGTTGCTGGCTGGACCGGCACTCTCCTGTGATAGGCATGACCTTGCGGCGAGATAAGATCGACAATTTCTGGTTTGTCTTGCGGCATGAATTAGAACATGTTTTGTGCGGGCATGGCCAAGACCAGGCAGTAATCGACGATCTGGATGGCGACAGGGCTGGCACGGGGAGTGGGCTGCCGGAGGAGGAAAGGATAGCGAATTCCGCAGCATCTAATTTTTGCGCGTCGTCGGAGCGCCTAACGAAATTCATGGAGCTGAAACATCCGTTCTACTATGAACGCGATGTCCAGGCGTTTGCCAAAACGATTGGAAGGCATCCCGGCCTTGTGGTTGGCCAGATGCAGTTCCGTCTGGGGAATTACTCTTACTTGGCTAAACACCTTGCGAAGGTTCGGAATTTCATTCTTCAGGAAGCAATTTTTGACGGATGGGGACAGGTGCCATCGCTCCCAAAAGCTGAACGGCCTTCTTGAACTATCTGATGTTGCTCACCTGCCTAGCGACCCAAGTCGTGACAGAGGTTGCAGCGCACTGTGACGTTGCTTTCCCTGTGACAGGAGACGCAACTGAACATTTTCAATGAGCGTTCCACTGTTAAAGTGTCCTTCGCCCAGACGTCTCCGTGGCACGTGGAACATTCCACTTTATGGGGTGCGTGGCTGAAGAAAATGAAGTCTGGTAGCTGATAGACTCGCCTTGACGGTATTTTGCCAAAAGCCGTTTGCGGATGGCAAACCTGGCATTTTTCGACTGTGGGGAAGCGTCCGCCTTCTCCCGTTTCAGCATGACATTCCGAGCATTTCTGCTTTAACGGGGCGTGCTTTTTGTGGCTGAACGGTACTGGGTCGGCAGCCCATGCTCCGGCTGCGGCAAGGGCCACGCAGCCTACGAATTTGGCGGCCAACAGAATGACATTGTTGGACTTGCTGCTTGGCATTGCAGTCATTGTACTACCACCTGAAGTTTTCTTTACTTATAGCCGATAAAAGACTAAGCGAATAGAGAAAGCAGAACACTTATGGACACGTCTAGCCTACGCAGCTTGTCATCAATCTTAAATCGAAAAAAACCTGTCACTGAGGCCATTCCAGTTCCCATTGGGTCTGGTCCGCCGTCGGGCTACACCGTCCATGAGGAGGAGCAAGAAGAAGCTGGACCGCTACCGCTACCTTCCACTGCTCGTTTGGATCAGAACATTGAGGAAGCCGCTGAAATTAAAAACGTCTCCACCACAATTGCCAATCCCGAAGAACTGCGCCCACCCACTCCGGAATCCATTGAACATACTGGACTTTCGGTCAAGCTGATTGAGCAGTTAATCATCAAGTCGATTTACTATCACGGTGACATGCTGGGACGGGAATTATCCGGCGAATTAGGGCTGCAATTCAGCGTCATTGAGCACATTATTGATGCTCTCAAACGGAATCACTATGTGTTGGTGAAAAGCTCCCTGGGTGTGGGTACCATCTCCTCTCGATTGGAACTTTCGGACGCTGGAAGAGAACTGGCCCGGGAATATATTGAATCGAATGCCTATTCAGGCAAGGCTCCAGTCCCACTGTATCAGTATGTCGATATTGTGGGGCGTCAAAAGGCGCGTGAAGCCTGGTTGACCATGGACATGTTGAAGGAATGCTACAAGCACATGGTGGTGACCGACCAGATTCTTGGTCAAATTGGGCCTGCCGTCAACGCCGGGAAATCGTTCCTGATTTATGGCATGCCGGGCAACGGAAAAACTTATCTGGCTGAAGCGCTGCACCATTTGGATAAGACGATGATTTACATTCCCTATGCGATTGAGCATCAGGGGTTGATTATTCAGATGTTTGACCCGCTGTACCACACCCCGGAAGAAGCTCCTTCGGACGCTGCTTCCAATTCCTCTATCAGCGATGCCGGGGCACACGACCGACGCTGGTTCCGTTCGCGTCGACCTTTCATTGTCAGTGGCGGTGAACTTACTTTGGAAACTCTCGATTTGAGTTTCAATGCCGTGGCCAAAACATATGACGCTCCGTTGCATATGAAGGCCAACAATGGAATCTACTTAATTGACGATTTTGGCCGTCAAAAAGTGACTCCGGCGGAAGTGCTGAATCGTTGGATTATCCCCATGGAACGGCGCGTTGACTTTTTGACCTTTCAAAATGGCACCAAGATTCATGTTCCGTTTGAGGTCTTTCTGGTATTTTCTACGAACTTGAAGCCAGAGGGTCTGGGAGATGAAGCATTTCTTCGACGCATTCAGTACAAGATGTTGATGAAGAGTCCTGATGAATATGAGTTTGCCTCAATTTTCAAGAAGTATGCAGAATCGCAAGGATTGACCAGCACTCCGAAAATGATTGTCGATTTTCTGGAAAAGAATTATCGCAAGACCAAGAAGCCGCGCCGCCGCTGTCATCCGCGCGACGTGCTGACCCACGCCATTGACATCATCCGCTTTGAACGTCGCGAATGGGAGCTAACGCCAGAGGTGCTGGATCACGCATTTCATAGCTGCTTTGTTTCAGTTGATGAAGATGCCTAATCACGGTTAATTACGAAAATTAGGTGAGCCCATCGGCTGGTGGGCGACATATAATTGGGATGTTCCAACGTGAAAATCCTCGTATCAGCCGGTGAAGCGTCTGGGGACCTTTACTGTTCCCGTCTTATCAACCATTTACGCACCCTTTCCGCAGAGCCGCTGGAGTTCTTTGGCTGCGCTGGGCCGCTTATGCGGGCCGAAGGCGTCCGTCCCATTGTTGAAGCCGAAGCGCTAAGTGTTGTAGGGCTGTTTGAGGTTGTCCGCCATATCCCCAGAATCTACGGTGAGTTCCGCAAGCTGGTCCGCGCCGCCCAACAAGAAAAACCTAAACTGGCGATTCTTACCGATAGCCCTGACTTCCACCTTCGACTGGCTAAGAAACTGAAACAAATGGGGATTCCCGTTGTCTACCTGGTTGCTCCGCAGGCCTGGGCGTGGCGTAAATGGCGGGGTCGGCAAATGGCCCGAGATCTGGCGCAGCTATATTGCATCTTTCCCTTTGAAGAGCCTTTTTTTCAAAGTTATGGGGTGCCTACGCAATATATTGGGCATCCGCTGGCGAACCTGATCAAGCCACGCTTTTCGCCGGAAGAATTTCGGGCAAATCACGGGCTTGACCCCGCGCGCCCCATTGTCACACTGCTGCCGGGTAGTCGATTGGGCGAAACTGACAGGCATCTGGACGTGTTAGTAGAAGCTTCGGAACTCATTTCTAAAGCAAGAAGTGTGAACATTTTATGGGCCACGGCACCGGGGTTTTTGAATAGGGCCGATTTGGCACACCTGGGGGCAAGATTTAGGGAACGGATTTCTGCCGCATCCATCCAAGTAGTTGAAGGGGAAACCTGGGAATGCATGGCTGCGTCCCGAATTGTACTGGCCGCCAGCGGCACAGTGACCATGGAAGCAGCGCTTTTGGGCACCCCGATGGTCACTTTTTATAAGGTTTCGCCGCTGAGTTGGAACTTGGGTCGCTGGTTGGTGGATGTTCCGCACCTGACCATGGTGAATCTGATTGCAGGGCGGCGGCTGGTACCGGAATTGATGCAGAATGAATGTACAGCCTCAAATTTGGCTAGGGAAGCATTGCAGATTTTTGATGACGGCGCGGCAAGAAACGAAATGATACAAGGTTTGGCTGAGGTTTCAA
This sequence comes from Bryobacterales bacterium, assembly GCA_043781815.1. GTDB lineage: Bacteria > Acidobacteriota > Terriglobia > Bryobacterales > Bryobacteraceae > JANXSF01. The sequence goes on from JAYWBH010000490.1 coordinate 5,544, forward strand.
GCAGGCTATCCGGATTGAATGACCCGCTGGAATCGGCGGCACGGCACATTAGGGAGCGGTTTTTATGAGATTTTTTGCCACTTTTTTGGCATTTTTAGTGTCATTATCGGCGTTTGGACAGGACAAATCGACCCGTCAGCGTGTCGATGTTGTGAACTACACGATAACTGCGGAAATCATGCCGGCCACGCAATCCATTGCAGCATCTGCGAAAATCGACCTGACCCCCCTTGATACCGGGATCACAACCCTTGCACTTGACCTTTCTAACGCTCTGAATGTTTCCCAGGTAACGGACACTGCGGGCAAGCAGCTTCCGGCATCCCAATCGAAGAATGAAAACGCACTGCGCATCACATTTCCTGAAGCATTAGTGAAAGGGACCACTTACTCTATCATCGTGAAATACGATGGTAAGTTGACGGGCAATGAAGAATCCTCTGTCCCCGGCATTAAGTTTGCAGCCATCCATCCGACTTACGCTTACTTGATGTATCCAGCACGGTGGTTTCCGGTGAATGACTATTCTGCCGATCGGTTTACCATGAATTTGGCAGTTACTGTTCCTTCTAACTTAAAAGTAATCGCCAGCGGATTTTCAACAACGGATAAGAGTGGTGGAAAAACCACTTACAATTATAAGTACAGCAATTCTTCATTTCCAGGCAGCATTGCAGTGGTGGAAGATACTGTGGAACGAGTAAGTGTCGCCGGAGTTACAACTGAAATGTATTTCCGCGGTGAACACAAGGCTCTGGCTAAAACCTATGGCGAGGAAACGGCAAAGGCTGTGAATGAGATGACTGAACTGTTCGGCTTGGCCCCATCGAAATCACTTACTTTGGTTGAGACGGAAGACGGCACTCCCAACGGTTATGCGGCACCAAACATTATCTTTTTGGCATCGAGAGCCATTGGCACCCAAGTGAACCAAAGGCTGCTGGTCAATCAAGTGGCCCGGCAATGGTATGGCATGTTGACGTCCCCGGTGTCGCGCAATCATATTTGGATTGCCAACGGAGTTCCGCGCTATGCGGAGATGATGTCCATTGAACAGGCTTCGGGCGCTGCGGCACTGGAAGCTGAAGCGAAGGACATTTACATTGAAGCGATGACAGTGGATAATCCTCCGTTGATTCAATCTTCGCGCCTGGAAGATTACTCGCCAGAATACTGGGCGGCTACTGCCGGCAAAGGCGCGACGGTTCTTCATATGCTGCGCTACGTGATTGGCGATGAAAAGTTTAAGAAGGGATTAAAGCTGATTCCCGAGCGTTTCGCCTGGAAATCGCTTTCCACAGAAGACTTCAAGAAAGTGATGGAAGAAGCCTCTGGCGACAATTTAGATTACTTCTTTCTGCAGTGGATTGAATCCACTGGCGCGCCAGAATTCAAGATGGAATACACCGTGTATCGCACTGCGAAAGGCTTCCGTGTGATGGGCAAAGTTTCACAGGATCTGGATACTTTCCGCATGCCGGTGGAGTTGCAAATTGAAACGGAAGGCAACCCTGAAATGAAGAAGATTGAAGTGGCTGGCACATCTTCAGAATTCGTGGTGGAGACCTTCGGTAGGCCGAAGAAGGTAGACATTGACCCATCGAACCGTGTGCTGCGGTTCAACAATCAAATGCGCGTTGCGGTGGCCATTCGTAAAGGCGAGCAGTTTGCTGAAATCGGCGAATATCCTGATGCACTGAAGGAATATCAGAAGGCGTTGGAAGTAAGTCGCAACAGTTCCCTTTCGCACTACCGTGTGGGGGAAGTTTTCTTTTTGCAGAACAATTACCAATCGGCGGCGAACGAATTTCGCGAGTCGTTGAATGGTGATTTGGAACCGAAGTGGACGGAAGTGTGGGGCCATATTAATTTGGGTAAGATCTTCGATATCACAAGCCAGCGCGAGCGCGCAGTGAACGAATATAACTTAGCGATTCGCACTAAGGACAATACCCAGGGCGCGCAGGAAGAAGCGGCCAAGTATTTGAAGGAAACGTATAAGCGGCCTCGTCGCGAAGTGAACTAAGCACTTTACGGATAATCCTTTTGCGATGTTGAAGAGCCGCTGGACTTACTATCTTGTGTTTCTGACATGTCTAATGCCGCTAGGGTACCTGGCATGGATGTGGCCGCAGGTACGAATCAATCGCATTGAATATGTAGCTCGCTTTACCGGCGATTGGACCATCGGATTTTTGATGGCCAGCCTGGCGATTACGCCGCTGCGTCGCATTCCCGGGCTCAATGGGCTTATTGCTTTTCGCCGCACCATTGGCCTATTCGCTTTCTTCTACGGCCTTTTGCACGCACTCCATTACTACCAGTTCGACGTGCAGTGGAACTGGGACATCATGAAGGAAGACCTGACTATCCGGCGCTTTTTTATTGCTGGTATGGCGGCGTTGTTGTTGATGTTGCCGCTGGCAATAACTTCTACTAACTGGGCCATTCGAAAGATGGGCGGCAAGCGTTGGCAGAACTTACATCGGCTAGCGTACCTCGCGGGGATCGCGGGGGTGGCGCATTACTTGTGGCAGGGCAAGGCAGCTACTATGTACCCTTTGATTTACGCTTTGTTACTTACAGTTTTGTTAGGCGTGCGAGTTATGTTTTCCGTGCAGAAGTCGCGGCGTTCAAAGTCAGGTCGTTAGGGCTTCAATTCGCCAGCTTCAATCGCAACTGTCAGCCGATTACGATCGAGTGGCAAAGGGCATGTTGCAAAGGGTGTAAAGGCGCACGGTGGACTGTAGGCTTTGTTGAAATCCAAGATCACATGTCCATCTACTGCCGCATCGGCGTAAAGGAATCGCGATGCGCCATAGGTGGCCATGCCGGAAGTGGCATCGCGGAACACGAAGAATAACCGGGTTCCAGAAAGTACCGGTTCCAGTTGGCAAGTTACGCCGTTCACTGTGAACTCGGCGATCCCCGGGCTGTTGTATTCCTCCTCAACATCAATCACAGTGTTCAAAAGGCGAGGCTGCGGTTCTGAGTAAGGAATCCAGTGCGCGATAATTTGGAAGTCGGGATTGACTGAAAACCACTTGAGCCCTTTGAAATCGCGCAGAAAAATACTTTGCTGATCGCGCATGCGAAGCCCAATTTTTGGGCCGCGAACAATGACGAAGAACGTCTTTTCGCCAAGGACCACAGTATCCACGTCAGGTCGCAGCACGTTTCCGTTGTGAGTGACTATGGTGTCAGTGAGTATGAACAGCAGCCCTTCCACGTCATTTGGGCCTTGTTCCAACCAGAATAATCCAGCTACTGTCAGCCAGCCATCGGAAGCCTTTAGTGCCTCTTCCCGCAGTTGTCTCCATTCCAATACGGAAGCGATATATTCAGGCATGACGTGGACGCCGCAGCATGTAAAAGATTACCGGAGTGATGACCAGCGAGAGCACCATAGATACGGTCACGCCGCCGATGATAGCAATCGCCAGGGGCTGCAATAACTGGGCGCCGCTACCAACTCCTAACGCCAACGGCAACATGCCGAAAATGGTGGCCAGGGCAGTCATCAAAATGGGCCGCATACGGCGCCTGCCCGCCTCAAAAATCGCTTGATCCAGGGGCAGTCCCTGGGCAGTGAAATGCTGTTCGGAATCCAGCATCAGGATGCCGTTTTTATGAACAATACCCACTACCATGATGATGCCCATGAATGACGAGATGTTCAACGTGGAACCGGTAAGTGTCAACGCCAGCAATGATCCAAAGGTGCAAAGCACGGTGGCCAAAACGATTGCTATGGGATGTGCAAAGGACTGAAATTCAAATACCAGGATGACGAAGATTAGCAGGATGGACATCAACATGACTTGGGCCAGGCCGCGAAATGATTCCTGTTGAATCTGGTATAGCCCGCCATACTCAATGTCCGTCCCCGGCGGCAGTTTTACTTCTTTCGGAAGACGATCTTTGATCTCGTTCATCGCCGAGCCTAAGTCACGTTTTTCAAGACGTGCGGTGACTCCGGAAAGATTTCGCAAATTCTCACGCTTCACTTCTGTTTCGCCTTCCAGCATTTCCACATGCGCGATACTGCTTAGCGGCACCGTAACTCCAGTGGGCGAACTGAGCAATAGATTCTGCAACTTTTCCACGCTATTGCGCGATTCAAGGGGATAACGAACGCGAATTCCCACGCGCCGTCCACCAATAATCATTTGCGAGGCCAGTTGTCCATCGACGATGGTTGACTGCAAATTGGCCACGTCGGCCACGTTGAATCCGGCACGAAGGGCTTTATCCCCATCCACGCGAAAGTTGACAGCGGGGCCAATGACAATGGTTTGGTTGACAATATCGACCACGCCTTTTACCTTGGGCAACCATTCTTCAACAGCCTTGGCCACTGCTTTGTAGGTCTCTTCATTATTGTGGGTGATCTTGATTTCAATGGGCTGAGGGGACCAGGCCAAATCGCCGACAAGGTCTTCCAGAATATGCGGGAACTCCACTTCAACAGCAGTTTCTGAAGTTATAATCTTCTGTCTAAGTTCGCTGGTTACATCGTCCAGAGAGCGCTTCCTTTCTTTGCGTAACTTGATGAGGAAGTCGCCTGTATTGGGTTCGGCAATGGCCAGGGCCAAGCGCGCACCAGTGCGGCGAGAGTAGCTTTCAACCTCAGGAGTTTCTTCCAGGAACTTTTCAATATGCTTTAGCAGCCGGTCCGTTTCCACCAGCGAAGTGCCTGCTGGGGTGCGGTAGTCCAGCACAAAAGCACCTTCATCCATCTCCGGGAGAAAGCCGCTGCCCAAATTATAAAACAGGCCCCCGGCACCCGCCAAAATCAACAGGCTCAGCCCAAGAATCACCATGGGATGGCTGATGGACCAGCGCAACGTTGACCCGTAAACGGACGTCAACTTACGCAGAATTCTGCCCTGCCCTGCCTGCTCTGCCTCTTCCAGATTCATTGCAATCCGCCCGGTAGGTTTTAACAGCCACCCGGCCAGCACTGGAGTGAAGACCAACGCCAAAATCAATGAGGCCAGCAGTGCGGCGACTAACGTCAATGCCAACGCCCTGAAAAACACTGCGGTGATTCCACCCAGGAAGATCAGTGGTACGAACACCACAATGGGTGTGAGCGTGGAACCAATCAATGCTGGAGTAAGTTCGATGATGGCACTGCGAGCCGCATCGGTTGGGCTCTGCCCCAAGTTCAAGTGAACGGCAATGTTTTCCACCATCACAATGGCATCGTCAATGACAACGCCGATGCAAGCAGCAATGCCGCCCAGCGTCATTAAGTTGAAGCTCATGTGGAACATTCTCATGCAGACCACCGCCATGAGCACAGCCACTGGGATGACAACTGCGGCGATGATGGTGGTGCGCCAATTCTTCAGGAAAACAATCAACACACCAACAGAAAGTATCAGCCCAATGAGGATGCTTTCCACCACGCCAGTGATGGAATCGCGCACTAAGATGGATTGATCATAGTAAGTGGAAATCTCAATATCTTTAGGTAATGTCTTGCGGATCTCGGCCAGTTCCGCATTCACTGAATCGGCAACTTCAATGGCGTTGCCATCGGGCTGTTGCAGCACATTGACCAGCACGGCAGGGCGGCCATTGGCGGTGACAATGTTATACATTGGCTTTTCGCCGGGTAGGACTTGACCAATATCTTTCACCAGCACGGGCGTGCCGCGTACCACATCCACTACGGTATTTTCAATCTGTTCGGGCTTGTCCATTAAGCCCGTCACGGTGGTCAGATACAGGTGATAATTTTCCTGTAACATGCCCGCAGGGACAATGGTGTTTGTATTGCGAATGGCATCCACTACTTTGGTTAGTGGCATGTTATAAGCATTCAGACGTTTGGGGTCGACAATGACGTGGTATTCCGGGGCACGACCGCCGACGATGCGCGTTTCCGCTACGCTGGGCAAGCGATACAAGCGGGGAGAAATTTCGTAGTAAGCCAAATCATACAGCTCTGATGGTTTGCGGCTGGGCGATGTAATGCTGAAGCCCACCATTGGGAACACGGAAAAAGTCAGCCGGTTGATATAGAAGCGGCATTCCGGCGGTAACATCGGAGTGATTTGCGAGATACGCCCTTGCACTAAATGGAGCGCATTCAAAATGTCGATATCCCAGCGGAAGAAGGCGCTGATTTCCGTTGACCCTCGGGCTGTGGTGGAACGAACGGTGGTCACCCCTGGCACCAGACGGATGGCCTCTTCAATGGGGCGGGTCACCGTGGTCATCTGAATGTTGGGCGGGGAAATCCCGTTATCTACCAGGATCACGATTCGCGGAAAATCGGTTTGCGGGAAAATCGAAATTGGAATTTGAGGGGTAAGGACAATGCCAGCCAGGGCAAAGCACAACACCACCAGGACCAATGCCCGACCGTGTGAATTGACGAACGTCGCAAGGGAACTAGTCATTCTTTAGTAGACCCTTTGACAGCCTCTTTACTAGACTCTTTTGTAGGGTCCTTCTTAGCGCCTGTGGTCACTTCGGTGTTGTCGGGTAGTTCGTAACCACCTTCTGTTATCACCGTTTCCCCAGCCTTCAAGCCTGAAGTAACAATGCGATTGCCACCCACGGTTTCACCCACTTGGACATCGCGCTTATGGGCAATGGACTTTTCGTCTATCACCATGACGTGTCCTTTATTAGTGCCTTCCTCCAACATGAGAGCAGCAACAGGAACCATTAAAGCGTTCTGGGCTCGTGCAGTATTAATCGTTACAGAACCAAAGGATCCGGATCGTAACGATTGTGGCGGGTTGGCGATTTCACACCATACTTCCACCGTGCGCCGTTGTGCATCAACCGCGCGATTCACCACACTAATTCGACCACTTACTTCCGTCCCTTCGCCTTCTCCAGTGCGAAAGGCACAGGCCTGACCCTTGCCAACGCGGGCTGCTTCCCCTTCAGGAACTTGTGCCCGAGCAGTTACTACAGCCAGATCGGCAATTGTAAAAATCGGACTGGATGATTGCCCCAAATCCCCAGCGTACTGCAACTGTTCGGTAATTGTTCCGTTGAAAGGGGCATGCAGTTCGGCGTACTGCAACTGAGCGCCCATGGTGGCCAAACGGCTTCTGGCTTGCTCTACGCGTGCTTCAGCGATCTTGATATCCTGCCCGCGCGATTGTTGCTCTAATAAATCCAAAGACTTTTTAGCGACTTCGGAATTGGTGCGAGCGGTGGAAAGTTCCGTTTCACTAATCAGCAATTCACGCTCAGGAATTGCGCCTTGATCAAACAACGCTTTACGGCGATCGTAAATCTTCTTGGCCTGATTCATAGAAGCGGTGGCAATTGCCAGCGCCCCACGAGCCCGTTCCACATCGGCAGGAATAGTTCCGCGACTGGTCTTTTCAAGCGTCGCCTGGGCATCAGCCAACATTGCTTGCGCTTCTTCGCGCTGCGAAACCAGATCGCGATTTTCCAGTACGGCGAGCAATGCACCACTGGCGACGTTATCGCCTTTACGAACTTTCAGTTCGCGAATTACGCCAGTCATGCGGGGTGTAATGTTGGCTTGTTCGCGGGGAAAGATGGTGGCCGGGGCTTTCAATGTAGCCTGCACGGCACCAGTTTCAGCGATGGCTGTTTTCACGGCAACAATGGCTTTGGGTTTAACCGGTTCTTCTTCCTTGTGGCCACCACAGCCTACTACTGCCATACAACAAATTACAAAAAGAGGTTTCATTGTCCTCGGGCGACCTCCAAGGCGGCGCGGGCGTTTGCATATTGGAAAAGCGTTGTGTAGTAATTGG
>JAYWBH010000491.1:0-4500 GCA_043781815.1 Bryobacterales bacterium
GGTAAGAACAAGCTTGGCATGCGTCGATCGTTGGGCCATGCCGCCAGCATATCAGAAACAAATCACTACGGATATGTTTTACTGAAACGCTATACTAGCGAGGCGGGCGAATCCTAGGCTACCCCCGATATTTCCGCGGAGGTCAATGATCAAGCGCTCACAACCCTGATGTTTAAGTTCGTGAACCGCGTTATCCAATGCGTCCGCGAATTCCATTCCAGTAGCTCCGGGAAAGTACGCGATCTTGAGAAGACCAATGCCTTGCCCAACCATTCTGTGAATTGGACTCGCAGGCTCGACGAGAGGTGGGCGGTGCTTCGTTCCTTTCCGCATAGGCACTTCGATTGTAATAGTGGACTGGCTTGACGAGCCTGGTTTAGTCACCTGCAAATTATGAGAATTGCCAATGGCGAAGCATGGCAGGACTGGAGGGGAACAGGGTTTGCTGTCCAACGCCTCTAGAATATCTCCTGATTTGATTCCGGCGATATGAGCGGGCCCATCTTCAAACACATCCAGAAACATCCATACGAGCCGGCTGTCTTGCCATGTCGCCGAACACGCTACCCAGCCAACTGGCCGGTACCAGCCTAACGTTCAGCCTAACTGTAGTCGACGCTTCCGGAGCATTAGTAGCCAACACACCCATCGTCCTAAGCGTGACCGGCGTGAACCCACAGCAACTCAGTGGCATCACCAACGCAACCGGCCAAGCCTCATTCACCTACACCGGCATCCAACCCGGCGGGTTCGATACAGTGCAAGCCACCGCCACCATCAACGGCGCGACCGGCTATTCCAACTCCGTACGATTCTCCTGGAACAATGGAGTCAATCAAGCCCCCGTAGTGACTGCTGGTAGTGCTTTTAGTGTAGTGCTCCCCGCCAACGGAACTCTAACTGGTTCGGTGAAGGATGACGGCTTACCTTTGAATTCCGTGCTCACCATCACCTGGACCAAAGTAAGTGGCCCCGGCGGAGTCACCTTCGCCAACCCGCACAGCCCACTGACCACTGCAGCCTTCGACGTCGCCGGAACTTACGTGCTGCAACTCAGCGCAACAGATTCCGCATTAACCAGCAACGCCACCGTCACCGTAACCGTGACCGGCAGCAACAGCACGAACCCACCCGGCACCAGTGAACCCGGCTGGATCAGCGGCGTAACGGATCGCGGCAATGTCAGTGGAGTGGTAACCATCTCCGTCCCCGTAGGCACCACGCTGACCAGCGGAGTGCTGTCCTACTATTCCGTAACTGACCTAACGGAGACTAGGGCTGGAAATTTGCCCGAATCTCCAGAACAATCGGTCGAAACTTCGTAAAATCTGTCTCGAAACAGAGGTAGCGCCGATAGAGATAGCTTGGGCCTCTGTATGACGAATGTTCGAAAAAGACCTAGGTAAAGGGTTAATTAATCTCAATGAATATGATCAATTGCGTACGTCTTGTTCTATCAAGGGAACTTCAATTTATTCCATTGACTTGAAAAGTGTATCGGGTTATACTCCCTCCCAGTACTAAGTACCATACTCGTCCCTTAATAGTTCCGGCTTAATAGATTTGACAGAGACGTCGCTTGTCTGGCAGCTCTTATCTTGATAAAGAAGGATTTCTATGCCCCTCGCCTTGTCGTATCCAGGAGTTTACATTGAAGAAATTAAGAGTGGCGTACGCACTATTACTGGCGTCGCCACTTCTATTGCCGCGTTCGTAGGAAGCGCCGAACGTGGACCGGTTGACGATCCAATAACTATCAATAACTTTGGCGACTTTCAACGGAATTTCGGTGGACTTTCACTGAAGCACATGATGAGTTTTTCGGTGAAGGATTTCTTCTTGAATGGAGGAAGCCAAGCCATCATAGTGCGAGTTTCCGCAAAGGACGCTAAGCCAGCTACCCTGACAACAGATGGCTTGGTGCTGGAAGCCGCCAGTAAGGGAGAGACGGGAAATAGCCTGCATCTGACCGTCGATCTCACCTCCGACCTGCAGGACAAGTCGTTAGGCAAAGGCAAGTACTTCAACATCACGATTTACGAGGGAGATAGCCCGGGGACAGCAACCCAAGTTGAAAAATTCGTTGGCTTGTCGGTTGACCCAGCATCTGCTCGTTTTGCGCAACGCGTCTTTGAGCAAGAATCTTCATTGGTCCGGGTAGTTACGATGCCTACCCAGGTACCTGCCACCGATGCTGTTCGCGGCGTGGAAGCAGTTGCTGCCGTTGCGGCCACTGGCACCACTCCTGCTGTTCCCGCAGTTCCAGAGGTCAAAGCGAAGCCGCCTACGCCGAAGGACTTCACCCAAGGCAGCGACGGCACTGGCCTCTTAACCTCTGTGGAGATAATAGGCAACAAAGACACCAAGACTGGAATGTTTGCGCTGGAAAAAGCGGATATTTTCAACCTTCTATGCATCCCGCCGTTCACCGCTTCCTTCGATTCCCCCGATGTGGTTGCCGACGCCACCAGGTATTGTACGGATCGCCGAGCCATGCTGTTGGTCGATCCTCCCAGCACCTGGAAAACACCGAAGGACGTCCTGGCTGGGGTGGATACACTGATGAATCCTCGAAGTACAAATGCCGCATTGTTCTTCCCCCGACTGATTGAACCGAATTCTTTATTGGATAATCAACTGCAAACGTTCGCCCCCAGTGGAGCCGTGGCTGGCGTTTTTGCACGCACTGATGCTACGCGTGGCGTTTGGAAGGCACCCGCAGGAATCGACGCTACGCTTGCCGGTGTGGTTGATTTATCCGTGCATCTTACTGACGAAGAGAACGGTCGGCTGAATCCTCTGGCCATCAATTGTCTGCGCTCCTTCCCTGTCTACGGTCGGGTGGTGTGGGGCTCACGCACTACGAAAGGTGCCGATGTTCTCTCCGATGACTATAAATATATCCCCGTCAGACGCTTGGCGCTTTACATTGAAGAGAGTCTTTTCCGTGGTTCCAAGTGGGTTGTCTTTGAACCAAATGATGAGCCCCTTTGGGCGCAGGTCCGCCTGAATTTCGGTGCCTTTATGCACAACCTGTTCCGCCAAGGCGCGTTTCAAGGGACCACTCCGCGGGATGCCTACTTTGTCAAATGTGACAAGGAAACTACCACCCAAAACGATATCAACCTGGGTATTGTCAACATCGTCGTGGGCTTTGCGCCCCTCAAGCCCGCTGAGTTTGTGGTTATTAAACTCCAGCAGATCGCCGGTCAGATCGACGTATAAAGGAGATGATTCATGGCGCAATTCGCAGTGAACGCACAACGGTTTGATCCGTATAAAAACTTTAAGTTCCGCGTCAAGTGGGATGGAAAATACGTAGCTGGGCTTAGTAAAGTTGGCGGCTTGAAACGCACAACAGAGGTGGTGAAGCATCGCGAAGGCGGTGACCCCAGCAGTAGTCGCAAATCGCCGGGCCGCACCGAATTCGAAGCCATCACCCTGGAACGCGGGGTTACCCATGACACTGAATTCGAAAAGTGGGCCAATAAGGTATGGCATTTCACGGCCGGTCTCGGCAGCGAAACGTCGCTAAAGGACTTCCGTAAGGATCTTCTCATTGAGGTCTACAACGAAGCTGGTCAACTGGCAATCACTTATAAAGTGTTCCGATGTTGGGTGTCGGAATATCAGTCTATGCCGGACCTGGACGCCAACGCCAACGCAATTGCGCTACAGCACATCAAATTGGAAAACGAAGGTTGGGAGCGAGACGTCGAAGTACCGGAACCGTCCGAACCGACTTTCACCGTACCAGCGGTTTAGTCCCGCCATGTTACCCCTGTCCAAGCACGATCTGCTGATGGCGTGGGATTTGGGTCACGCCCGGAATCCGATGGACCGGGCGTTGGTCCTGTTGTGCGCAGCTTTCCCTGGAACCGCCTCGTCGGCGTTGGCAGAACTTAGCATTGGGGAACGCGATGAAAAGCTGTTGAGTCTGCGCGAGCTCACGTTTGGAACTCGCCTTTCCGCATTGGCCGATTGCCCCCACTGCGGCGAACATCTGGAACTCGAAGTTCATACAGAACAACTACGATTTTCCGCACCACTGGACATCGCGTTTTCAATCAATACGGGTGAGTATCATGTTGAGTTTCGTCTGCCGAACAGCATGGATTTGGCTGCCGTAAGAGGTGAGACCGACGTAGTCGCCGCGCGCCGGAAACTGTTTGATGGTTGCGTCACCAACAATCCGCAGGGCATTGAAATGCCGGAAACCGTAGTTGAAGCAGTGGCTGCGGCCATGGCGGCGGCTGACCCGCAGGGCGACGTTCGGCTTGGCTTGAACTGCCCGGCGTGCGGGCAACACTGGGAGCAAATGTTCGACATCGCATCCTTTTTCTGGAGCGAAGTTCATGCCTGGGCGTTGCGTTCATTGCGCGAAGTTCACCAGCTTGCCTCCGCCTACGGATGGAGCGAAGCGGATATTTTGGCGATGAGCCCATGGCGTAGACAAGTCTACTTGGAGCTGCAGGGCGGATGAGCGATTACTTGTGGAAT
>JAYWBH010000492.1:0-4492 GCA_043781815.1 Bryobacterales bacterium
GATTCTTTTTCAATGTAGGTATCGCTGGAAGGCATGTAGGCTTCCGGCTGGTAGTAATCGTAGTAACTTACAAAATACTCCACCGCATTGTGAGGAAAGAATGTCCGAAACTCTCCATACAATTGTGCTGCCAAAGTCTTGTTATGCGCCAATATCAAAGCAGGCCGTCCGGTGCCTTCAATGATTTTCGCCATCGTAAAAGTTTTGCCCGATCCGGTAACGCCCAACAACACCTGATGCTTTTCACCAGTGGTGAGGCCCCGTGATAATTGTGCAATTGCCTGTTCCTGATCGCCCTTGGGCGTGTAAGGAATGCCTAACTGAAATCCCATACTTCTAGTCTACCGAGTGAACCTTCAAAAGCTTTTCCCGTTCCGCATTAAATTCGCAGCCAAGCAACGCAATTGCTGAAAGTAGATAGATCCAAACCAGCATGGCGATCACCCCGCCAATCGATCCGTATAGCAAGTTATACTGCGCCAAATTACGCACATACCAGGCGAAGACTTGCGTGGTCAGTAGCCACAATGTAGTTGCCAGCAGGGCACCCGGTAACACATCATTCCACGATTGTTTCCGATTTGGTCCAAAGTAATACATCACCGCCATCACCAACACCACTGCACCCAATTCCACGAAATATCGGATGATGGTGCTGACCAGCAGCATCCAACCTTTCAACTGTGCATCGCTTGCCAGGACCCCTAACCAACGAAATAATTCCCGTTCTGTATGATCTCCAAACAGCACCAGTGTCGATGCGAAAATCGCCGGCAATAGTGTGCCCAGCACCAGCATGACAGCCACGAATCGCTGCTTCAACATAGACCTGCCCGACGGTAATTTATACGCCGCTTCAAATCCTTCCATCAGGCTGGACATCCAACCAGAGGCTCCCCAAATGGATAGCAGGGCGGCAATCACCAACACCAGTGTAGGGCGTGCGCCACGGACAGTTACCGATTGTACAATCAGTTCCTCAGTTCCAGGCGGCACCACGTCGAACAGGAATTGCGCCAGACGCGCCGACACTGCTGTCGCATTTGCCTGCACCAGAATTGCTGTGATAGATGTCAGTACCGGAAATAGACCAAGCAGCCCTGAATATGCCGCCGCCTTGGCTGTGCCCAGGCATCCATCATTTTGAGTGGCGATCAAGGCCCGTTGCAGAAGTAGAAAAAACACTTTCATGAATGTTTACGAAGACGCACGAAACAACCCACCCAAACGGCCAGACTAAGCATGGCGAAAAGTTTGGGCTCTGCTCCTGCACTGTAGTATAAGTCGATTTCGCCATGTTGCTGTGCCATAGGTTGCAGGGTGATGAATCCAATTTGGTTTGTGTTGACCGACAGTTTGCCAACACCTTGCACCGCTGTCCAACCCGAATCGTAATTGACCGACACTGCTATTTTGTAGCCTTCTGGAAAATCGCCTGTAATCCGCAGATGATTATTATTTACCCAGGTCCATGCCAGTTTGGGGCGCGTTGGGTCATCCATAGCCTTCACGAATGGTTCCAGAATTCGCATCCGTCCTTGCCGCGGTGTTTCTGCTGGCAGTTCCCAATCCTTTACCAGCACTGCCAGCGGAGAGCTGGGCAATTCGTAAATGAAATCGTTATTGCCAATTGGCGTAGCCTTCAAAAGCCCATCCAGCTTGCTCGGAAATTTGAAATCGCGATAATACTCCGTCGATTTCGGCCCGTGAATTACCGCCAGATCCACCCCCATTGCGCGTAACTGCAAAATCGTGTCGTGCGCTTCTTCACCAGGGTTGCTCAGCAGGTCGGTCCGAATTTGATACACCATGTCCACCGGCATGCGGTTGCCCAGACCAGTCTCAAACACCCCGCCCACTTGTGGTTCGTCAAACCAGGAATTCAAATAAAAACGAGTTCCACCGCTAACGAACACGCGCCCTGGTTGCGGAATGGCGGCCAACCGTCTGGCCATATCGAATTCAACAGTTTCTTCTTTTGCCGCCGGAGTCCACTTATCCCAGCGGTTGTGAAGAAATGTCCAGGTGTTTGGGGTCAGGTAAAGTAGCGTCAACAGCATGGCCGAAACAATAGGAAATCGCAGCCACCAGCTCCCGGAATAAATTGCCGCCCTTACTGTTTCCACAAACGCCAAAATCAGAAACAGCTCAAACTCCAAAGCATAGCGGCGCGATTCGGGAATGGTGTTGATGTTGTAAGCATAGAAACTGGTCACCATCAATCCGAAAGCAAACAGGCAGGAAAGGACAAAGCAATAGTATCGCTGTTTAGGGAACTTGATGAACGTCAGTCGTAGAAGGATGAGCCCGCCAAACCACAGGCAAAGCATCATGCGTTCCGATGTCTGCATTTTGTATCCAAACGCATCCTGCGGCCAGTTGAACGCCATTGTGTAGACAAAAGTTGGCGTCAGCCAAAAGCAGGAAAGCAGGTAGCCCAACACGCCTGCCTGAATGATTCTTCGCGGTTGAAAATCGGCAACACCCCACATGGTGGTGATCAGCAGCACCGTACAAATTGCCAACGCTAAACCGGCCACCCAATTGGTTAGAACGGTAAGAGCCATCAGCAAAGCGGCTATAAAAAGGGAAGGGAAGTCGCGTTGCCTGGAAGCTTGCCAGGACGCGCAAAGGGATGCCAGTAAGAACAGCAATCCTACCGTGTGCGGACCTTCTCCATATTTCACCAGCACCTGCAGACGCCAGGGAATCTGCATGAATCCACGGTCGCGATCTATGGTTCCAATCATTTCGTACAGCGGAGAAAGAATGGAAACCAGCAGTGCTGCAAATACGGCGTTGGGTCTGGTTCCTGTAAAAGTACGTACGAATAGAAAGGCGGCGGCAGGTCCCAGGCACGCGGCCAGATAGACAAACACACGGTAAATTTGCGCCGGTTCGAACCACGGCAATAACCAAATTCCCAAAGCGGTTACGTAGGGAATAATTGGTAGATAAATGAACTGAGTGGGCAAGCCGCAATACTGAACTGGATTCCATGCCCAAGGGTTGGGATGTTCGCTAACAAACCGCGCCATGAACACGTAACCAGGTTCGATGGACCCGCGGTAGGGAGAAATTCCCGGTAGAAACATGGGAAAGTTCAGAGCAATGTTTGCGACGGTAATCAGAAATGACAGAAACAGATTGAGTCGCACTGCTAGATTCGCTTTCTTCCAAACAGCGGCGAAATGAGTAGCAGTAAAGACATTGCCAGCGAGGCAATTGTGATCCAACCGCCCACACGATTCTCTATAGGAGTTTCAAATATTAAATCTATGGTCTGCTTGCCGGGCAAAGCATCTATGCGCATTTGACCCAATACATCAGCCTGAATCGGAAGTGCCTTGCCTCCTGAGTAGGCGTGCCAGCCTTCGTCATACGTCACCATGGCTACCACCGATTCATTGGCTTCCACCGGGGCTTCAATCCTTAAATGATCAGTAGTGACCCATTGCGTTTGCACCGGTCGATCAGGGCCGGTTTCCAACATCGCCGCGTAGGCCGCCAGCCCTTTGTCGTTGGCTTCTTGAGGAACCGCAGTGAGTTGCGAAAATTTTGTGCGATCCACAACACGGGCTAAGCTAACATAGCGTCGTGGCACTTGGTATATCTTGTCAAACGGCGTAAATTCTTTGATCACAGGTAGTTTGCCAACATACTTCTGGGGATACCCAAAGTCTATATATTGTTGTGATGATCCAGGGGAATGCACAATGACGCAATCGGTAGCAAACGACTGAAACCACAGCAGGTCGCGCTCAGGATTGTTGCCCATCTGCGTTTCCCATTGCATCACCATGTTGTTTGGATTTTCCAAACCCTGTTCACTACCACCGCCAACCTGAGCTTCGGAATACCAGGCATTCCACCAAAATCGCACCGTGCCAGTGACTAAACATTTCTGACCAGGAATGTTTTCATGCACCCATTTGGAAATTACAAATTCCTGGCGCTGTGTATAGTCATCCCTGATGTAATATTTCCAGGGATGTCGCAGAAAAAATCGTCCAAAATAGATCGTCACAGCAATCGTCAGTAAGGTTAACGCAGGCTTCAACCAAGTGATGGAAGAGGCCGTCCACATGCGCCGAAACAGTTCTAGAACTCCCAGGATGATTACCAGATCCAGTTCCGGAACCAGCCGATCCGGTTCCCCACTAATCCGGAAATCCCAATAATAGTGCCCTAAAACGTTTAACGAAAACATGGCCATGCTTCCCCATACGAAGACGGCGTAAGCTTTGGATAAATCGTTCTTGGCCCACCACCAACTTAAAAGACAGACTACGAACAGACAGGCAATGGCCAAGGGAAGGGACCCGTTTGTCATGGGCTGGGCCACGTATTTTAAGTTGCGGGCAGTGATTTTTAGAAACGATGGAGTCAACCATACTGCAGTGAGTCCATAGGCCAGCAACGCAATGCCAGCGGCCCGCACCCATACCATCCAATCGCGAGTGGTGATGAAAATTGCCCAACACAATATCGG
>JAYWBH010000493.1:0-4482 GCA_043781815.1 Bryobacterales bacterium
AACTTCATCTACACTGGCACCGCCAACAGTTACAACAACATTCAAGCTTCCAATCCGCCTCGCGCTCTAACCGGGGATATCGCTATCTCTTACTTTTTACCAACGACAGGCACTAAGTTGCGAGTCCATGGTGGAAATTCCTACCGGGCACCGGGACTATATGAACGCTACGGTACGGGCTTTTTCTATAACAGCGCAACCAATGCAGTGGCGTTTAGTCCTTATGGAGATCCAAGGCTTTCACCAGACCGTTATAACTCAGTGGATGCTGGCATTGATCAATACTTATTGAAAGACAAGTTACGACTCAGTGGTACTTGGTTCTACACGCGCATAGTGCAGATCACGCAATTCGACTCGGCGTCAACCGTGGTTCGCGCAGCTTCCGACCCGTTTGGACGCACCTCCGGCTACTACAACGGCGCAGGCGGAACGACTCGTGGAGTGGAAATGTCGGCTGAGTTGCGACCACTGCGATCCACTCTGTTCCGCGCTTCGTATTCTTACGTCAACGCCGATACAAACCAGGACAATGCAGTGCGCGGTTTCTTTGGTGCGCTGAGTGTTCCACCGCATTCTGTCACCGCAATGGTGCACCAACAGCTTGGTAAGAAGACAGATGTGACGGTGGATTTATATCGGGGCTCCGATTACTATAATGCGTTGTTCGCTGGGGGAAGGTCACGGGCATACTTATATCCTGGAGTAACTAAGGTTGACTTTGTAGTTAGTCGACAACTTTGGAATGGTGACAAGCACACACTCAAGGGCTACGCCAAAGTGGATAACACTTTCAACCAGCATTACTACGAAAATGGCTTCCTGGCACCTGGGGGAACTTTCCTTACTGGCCTGCAGCTTCTTTTCAAATAGGAGATACCCAATGTCAATCGCTACAATGCGCGGAGATGGCGGCCAAACAGGCCTTTCCGGGGGGATTCGCGTATCAAAGTCGTCCCCCAGAGTGGAAGCGTTCGGGACGTTGGACGAGCTGATTTCGGCCATGGGATTCGCTCGTGCCATTTGCCACAACGAAGATCTATGCGCCGCAACAAAGCGGATTCAGAAAGAACTATTCAAGGTGGCCTCGGCCATTTCAACCCCACCGGAAAGTCCCAAAGGGATTCCGGTAGTTGACGACGCCATGGTGGACGCACTTACTGCACATGTGCATCAGATAGAAGCTATCCCGGGCATGTTGAATGACTGGTCATTACCTGGAGAAGATCCTGTATCGGCGGTGTTCGACGTGGCCCGGACCATTTGCCGCCGCTCGGAAAGATTGGTTGTCGGGCTAGGTGAAAACGGATTGCCATTGCAACCGAATGTTCTGCGCTATCTGAACCGACTTTCCGATCTACTATGGCTTTTCGGTAGGCAAGTAGAGAAAGAGATGGGCAAAGACGCTCGCCTGCGCGATGAAAGCACTCCGGGGCCGAAGTGGTCCAGAGCTTGGTAGGCAAGCCATATTGCCTGGAGACTCGAGATCGCTGGTTGATTGCCAGTTTCGCCGAACCTTGGGCTGTTTTTAGTTGGGCGGTGGTCAATGGTGGTTGGCAGCGAGTAACTCAAGTTGCATGGCTCTACTTACAGCCC
This sequence comes from Bryobacterales bacterium, assembly GCA_043781815.1. Taxonomy (GTDB): domain Bacteria; phylum Acidobacteriota; class Terriglobia; order Bryobacterales; family Bryobacteraceae; genus JANXSF01. Next base: position 1,597 of record JAYWBH010000493.1, read on the forward strand.
AATGAGATTGCCGGAGTTACTGATGCGGCACAATGGATGCAAGCGCAAATGCATGCCGAAGGCTTGGCCGGTGCGGCCGGTTTCATGACCAGCCGTCGGACCCATTCCTGGATAGAAATGGAAGCGGCGGATGGCGATTGCAAGGCTTGGGCGGTGGGCACAGTTGGCATGAGCAATGCCTTACGGGTGGGTGATCCAAGTGGACCCAGACCACCGCAGCCGGGCACCATCAACATACTGGCGTGCTGTTCCAAGCCTGTAACGGTTGAGGCTGCTGCGGAATTATTGAGTCTCGCGTCGGAAGCAAAAGCTCTGGCTACGATGGATAGCGGCTTGAAAAGTGTGCAATCTGGCTTGCCGGCAACAGGTACGGGGACCGATTATTTGGCTATAGCTTGGCCGCTGGCCGGGGATCGGGAACAATACGGCGGCAAGCACACATCCATAGGCTCGGTAGTTGGCCAGGCAGTGCATCATGCAGTTACTCAAGGTATTTCAGATTGGCGAAAAGAATGGGGCGTTCCCGAGTAAGTCATGTCACAAGCGTTGTTCATCGGCGGCACAGCGTCCCATGTGGGTAAAAGTTGGTTCACTGCTGCATTCTGTCGATTGCTTGCACGACGCGGAGTACGAGTCGCTCCATTCAAGGCACAGAACATGTCCAACAATTCCTACCCTTGCGTAGAGGGTGGCGAAATTGGTCGTGCCCAAGCCATGCAGGCTGAAGCGTGTGGACTTCCAGCAATGGCCGACATGAACCCGGTGTTATTAAAACCGAATTCAGCTACAGGGTCGCAAGTGGTGGTGCAGGGTCGGGTGTGGGGCAATGTGGAAGCCAAGGAATATTACAACCACACAGAAAAGCTTTTAGCGCTGGCTTTGGAAAGCTATCAACGGCTGGCCGCGCAGTTCGATTATGTGGTTGCGGAAGGCGCGGGTAGCATTGCTGAAGTGAATTTGCGCAATCGGGATATCACTAATCTGCGCATGGCGGAACGTATTGGGGCTCGCGCTTTGTTGGTTGCCGATATTGAACGTGGCGGCGTATTCGGGTCACTTGTTGGAACTATGGATCTGCTGCCGCCCAATCATAGGGCCTTGGTGAAAGCTTTCGCAGTGAATCGTTTTCGAGGCGACCGCAGCTTGTTCGATGATGGCGTGAAATTTCTGGAGGCACGGCTGGGCATTCCCTGTCTGGGTGTGTTCCCACTTGATCCGCGAATTGTCATTGATGAGGAAGACAGCCTGGGCATTGACGAATCCGAAGTTTCTGATTCTGATGTTGCGGTGATTCGACTGCCGCATATTTCCAATTTCACTGATTTTCGAACCATGGGTTCGGTCGCGTGGATACTAAAACCGCAAGACAAGCGATACGCGGTAGTGTTTCTGCCGGGAACCAAAAATACTTTGGAAGACCTGCTTTGGTTGCGCGCACAGGGACTGGATACCTGGGTTCGTAAGCAGCATGCTGGCGGTGCGTTGATCGTCGGAATCTGTGGTGGATACCAAATGTTGGGAGAGCGGGTTGAAGATCCTGATGGTGTGGAATCTTCCCATGGCGCGGTGGATGGCTTGTGTTTACTGCCAGTAAAAACAGTGTTGCGCTCGCCCAAAGTAACTCGTGTGACCAATGCCCGCACTGCCGCCGGAAATCCATTCACTGCTTACGAAATACATATGGGGGAAACGTCGCGCAATGCTGATACCGCACCGTTCGCTTATCTGAGTGATGGCACTATGGAAGGTTGCTGCGCACCAGGCGTGATCGGCACGTATCTGCATGGAGCGTTCGATGATCCAGCGGTGGCCATGGAAACTTTGCATCTGAAGATCAACGCCACCAGTAAAGATGTGATGTATGATCGGCTGGCTGACTGGCTGGTGCAGTATTCGCGACCAGAAGTGCTGGAGGCGTTGTTGGCATGATAGTGACGCCTCTTCAACTGGGCTGCGGTGTGGTGGCGGATCTGGCATTCGGCGATCCGCGATGGTTGCCGCATCCAATTGTTGGCGTGGGTCGTCTGGCTTCGGCAATGGAACGCGTCTGGCGGAGTACGAACTTGCCGCTTAGAGTGGCCGGGATCGGGGCATGGATCAGTGTAGCGTACGCTACGTGTGGCTTGGTGTACGCATCAATGCGATTGTTGCCTGAACCCTACATTCAGATCTATTGGATTTGGAGTTTTCTTGCGGTACGAAGCTTGGACGATCATGCGATGGCAGTGATAAAACCGCTTCGGGAAGGAAATATTGTAGAGGCACGCCAAACCGTGGGCCGCATTGTGGGTCGCGATACTGAGAACTTGAATGAACACGAAATCACCCGAGCCACAATTGAAACGGTAGCTGAGAATTTGAGTGACGGCGTGATTGCTCCTTTGTTTTGGCTACTAATTGGTGGCCCAGTGGCCATGGCTGGATATAAAGCAGTGAACACCATGGACAGCATGTTCGGATATAAGAACGACCGTTACCGCGAGTTCGGTTGGTGCTCCGCGCGAATGGATGATTTTGTGAATTGGATTCCCGCACGTTTGACGGCAGTGCTCATTTGGACCGTTGCCGCCGTGTGGCCTGGCCTGAATTTGCGTCAGAGTGTACGCTCCACCTGGCAAGATGCACACCGTCAACCCAGCCCTAATTCAGGATATCCAGAAGCAGCGGCTGCTGGAGCGTTGGGCGTGCAATTAGGTGGAGTGAGTTATTATCGCGGAGTGCGATCAGAGAAAGCGTTGCTCGGCGAAGATCTACAACCAGTGAACTGGCAGACTTACCGGATCATGCGAGTGCTGCTGTACACTGTCACGCTCTTATTCACGGTGCTAGCGCTGTTGTTGGTAGGCCTGCAATGACTCGCAACATGACTCACGGTGGGAACATCTT
>JAYWBH010000494.1:0-4474 GCA_043781815.1 Bryobacterales bacterium
ACTCCATCATCGCCTTGAGATGTTGCCAACTCAACGGCAGGTTCGAGAATTACTGGGAAGCTCGGGCTGCCTGATCCCAACTTCTATGTCGCACGCCCCCGGGAATCTCTGAACGAAGACCAGAGTCTGAAGTCGTTTCAAACACTAGCAACGTATTATAAAGGAGAGGCCTGTCAAGGAAAACCCCATCCGCCTGATCTAGAACTTTTTTATCCTAACAATACTGTGGCAATACACCCTCTCCTCTTTTCGATTCTTTCCACATCCTTAGCTTGGACGACTGGACTTCCTCTATTGATGTCCAAATCTTTCCTCTATTTCCGCCGCGAAACCCTCGGAACTCAATGGAGATCTGGCGTATGTTTCGCGACTTAAACGCAATAAATCGCGAGCGCCCAGAAATATTGGCGCCTCTGCATTCAGCTACTGCGCATACCTCCCATTTGCCCTACAACATGGTAACGCAAGGAATCCCTTTCGGCGCCACAACCCTATGCACGTAATTTGGTCATCAAACACCAATCCAATACAGCCACTTCGGCATCTTCCGTCTGATCCAGCAACCGAGTCAGGCAATCTTCCTGATCCAGATGAGAATAACAGACATTCTTCGAGGTGGACTCCGGCACGCAACGAGGGTTGAGGTGGCATTACTAACAGAATGCCCTTCCATCGGCAACATTTCGCGCTTATTGTGCTCAGGCGCTCTACCTCCGTTTCACATCATGGTTATAAGGGTAAGTTCAGGCTGACTCAATTTTTACTTAGATGCTGGATCCGCGTAGCTTTGGGGTGTAAGTTCCCGGCTGCCGAAAAACATCCGCATCAGGTATAACTCATGGTGAACACTCAAGGGTTGTGTCGCATGCTTCGTTTCTCGTATCAGCAATCGCAATAGAAAACTTCGTGAAACCCCACTAAACCCCACCCTCCCCCGCAGATCCCAGAATCCTAATCAATGTGAGCCTGAATTCGGATACAATCTTGTCATGCGTGAACTGTTGCTCACTTGCCTATTCGTTACTACCTCCTTCGCTGAGACCGGAAAGTTTGGTTCCTTCACCGATTCCAACGACGTCGGTGCTCCTCCCCTGAAGGGGTCGGCGGAGTTTACTGCATCCACCGGGCAGTACAAAATCACTGGCTCGGGTTCCGATATTTGGGGCAAAGCGGATCAGTTTCATTATATTTGGCGGGAAATGTCCGGGAATTTTGCCGTCACCGCCACCGCTAAGTTTCTCACTGAAGGAGTGGCGCATCGCAAGGCTGTCCTCATGCTCCGCAAGAGCCTGGACACCGATTCCCCATTTGTTCACCTGGCCATTCACGCTGATGGCACGCCTGCGATTCAATTCCGCAACACCAAGGCCGACAACACAAATACAGTCGATTTTCCAATGGAAGGTCCGGGGATCTGGAATCTGAAACTGGTGCGGCAAGGCACCTCCATCACCGTGTGGATCGCCAAAGACGGCGCTCCCTTGCGCGAACTGGGACACACCATAAATCAGTTGGGCAGCCCAATATTATTGGGGCTTGGGGTTAGTTCGCACACGAAAGAAGCCACCAACACGGTGTTGTTTTCCGATGTATCGGTGGAACAATTGCCCACGCCCGCAGCGAAGCCTTAATCACCAGGAACTATAATTATGCCAACCATGCGTCACCTTATACTTATCGGTCTGCTTTCCGCTCCAGTGTTTCCGCAGAGTGAAACTTTGGGCATCTTTACAAGCTCTGGGGATGTGGGCGGTCCGGCGATCAAAGGGGCCACTGCATTTGATGCGGCAACCGGGCAGTATCGCATCACCGGTGCTGGGGCCAACATTTGGGGCAAACAGGATCAGTTCCAATATGCTTGGCGAGAGATCACCGGCAACTTCACCGTGACCGCCACCATGCGCTTCCTCGGCCAGGGTAACGAGCATCGCAAGGCGGGCATTATGGTGCGCCAGACGCTGGACACGGATGCCACTTACGCCGATGTCCTGATCCACGGTAACGGCATGCCTGGGCTTCAATGGCGAAGCAAATCCGGGGATGAGACCAACACGTTTGATCCGCCGTTTGATGGTCCGGGGACATTCAAGATCAAGCTGGTGCGCACGGGTGTCAAAATGTATATGTTCATTGGAAAGGACGGGGCGGAACTGAAGGAAATCGCGCATACTGAGGTTTCGTTTCAGAACCCGGTGCTGGTGGGGCTGGCTGTTTGTTCGCATCGGGCGGACGCCGCAGACACCGTAATATTTTCGGATGTCTCGGTGGAAGCACAAGCGCCACCCATACCCAAGAAACAGTAGCGCAATGCGTCATAGATTTAGCACATTCATTGCGGGTTGGATGATTATTTGGTCTGTAGTCCCAACTGTATTTGCCAGCGACGCAATGCCTGTGGCACGGCAAAACGCGTTGGTGCATCAGTATTGCGCGGTCTGCCATACCGATGCGGTGAGGAACGGCGGTCTTTCTCTACAACATTTCGATGCGGCAGAAGCAGCCCCCAGCTTAGCGGCCATGTTGGTTAGCAAACTAAACGGTGGAGCAATGGGCGCGGCAGGGATAAAGCCACCTGAGAAATCAACAATCGATGGGCTTTTTAATGCTCTTACCGTTCGGGCGGCTCGGGCCAAGGAATGGGGCGTGGAGCACACACAAGACCCGACGACTCATGCGCCGATGCTGACGGCGAGCATCCTGCGGGAGTTGCCTTCAGCCAGAAATAGCAGCGTAAGTGCCATGTATCGGTTGGTGCTAACCTGCAACGTTGAGGCGCATGAAGGGGAGATGCAACTATCCTGGTCACCGAGTCCGCAGACGGGAACTCTGTCCGCTGTTGTCGACGGAAAGACAAAGTATACGTACAAGGTTGAGGGAACCGAAAAGATGGGCAACGGGAGCGCAGTCATCACAGGCCCGGCAGCGGTGAACCTTTACGAAGGGAAGAAAGATGCGCGAAATGCAGGCATGAGGTTACCGGTGAAATCACTATTGATTTCAGATTTGTTTCCGAATGAGTCGGTTGAATTTTCGTTCAACGATTTGCCCAAGGCTGCACGGCGATCGCTTGGTGCGTGTTTCCACTGAGGGTCAGAAGGTACGTTTGTTGACCTTTGAAATTACGAGGTCGGGTGGATTGCTTTCCTAAGATCTTTGAGGAGCAGCAATAGCTGGTAGGGATCGACGGGCGACGCCTCGAACTCGAAGTGCAAGTAGAAACTGCGTGCTGCTTTGTCAATGGCGTGCACCAGTAGAGCCCGGACTCCGACGATGTCTGCGGCTTCTTCGATTCGGGACAACGCATCGAAGAGCAAGGCTTTGCCAAGCCCCTTCCCTTGCTGCGATTGATCTACAGCAAGTCTTGCCAAAAGCACGACGCCGATCGGATGGTTCGCCAAACCCTTCGCGATTCGTTGCGGACTTTCGTGCTTGTGTACCGAGCCCGTCGTCAGTGCGTAGTAGCCGATTACGCGATTGCCGTCGAGAGCAACATACGTCTTGGCGGAGTCCGCTTGCCGGTTCGTCCACGCAAACTTTTTCAGCCATTCGTTCAGCGTGGCGTTGGCGCAATCGAACCTACTCAGATCATGTTCGCGACTGAGCTTGTTAATTAGCAAATTCGGGTTTCGCAAATTCGGGTTTCGCTACGGCGCTCATGATCGGCGCTTCGCTATATGCTTCTCCTGGAACAATTGGCGGAGACGCGGTTTGTTCTTGGCGGGGCGATCCAATTCTGTCATGAATGCCTTCCATTGCTTGTCGTCTAATACGAAGCGCGTTTGGTCAGCGAGCGCCTGCTCTGCTCTTTCGCATGCACTGCGCATGATGAACTCGGTGACGTTGACGCCTTGGCGATCCGCCGCCACTTTGATGAGCTCTTCTTCACTTGCGGTGGCGCGCAGTTGGAACCGGCGGTCGCGTTGCTGTTCGGGTATGGAAATTGCCACAGTTACCTCCACTTTTATTGCACTGCCGGTGTACTCTACGCGCAAAGCGAGATTGGCGGTGAATTGCACCCCGGATTCAGCGGTAAACAAAAAGACATGAGCACCGAAACCGAGGAAAATACTGAAGACTTCCGGTTAGACCGGACACAATTTTCCGTTGCTCGCTTGGCCGATCCTGACGATGCTGTTAAGTATTGGTTAACCCGTCCAGTGGAAGAGCGGTTGCGGGCGCTCGAACTTCTGCGAAGGACCTTCTATGGCCACGCCAGCACTAGCGAAGGACTTCAAAGAATTCTTGAAGTCGCTCAACTCGAACATTACATCTACGGTTTTCCCAAGAGAGAAGATTGAAAGTTTTCGCCGACACCTTGTGCGGGTACTCGCATCATGCCTGATGGCATTTGAGGATTGGCCTTCGTTGTCTGTCGCCCAGATTAAGCGCCTGATCGATTTTGCTCACACCCATCGTGAGCAACCCAATCCATGAAAGTATTGATCGATGAAAATCTTGCGCACCGATTGTAAGT
>JAYWBH010000495.1:0-13169 GCA_043781815.1 Bryobacterales bacterium
CAAATCTCTCGCCAGACGATCCAACTTCTCAATGATGATTGTACGGACGCCATTCGAGTGCAACGCGGTCATCAGTTCGGCCCAGGCTGGACGGTTGGCGGATTCAACCGTACCGCTGACGCCTTCTTCGCGAAACACGCTCATAATTTTCAAGCCTTGGGATTCAGCATACTGGCGAATTGCTTTCAGTTGACGCGGGAAGCCATCACCGTCAATTTGGCCTTTTCCGCTGACTCGAAGGTATCCATGCACTTTGGTCATGAGTCAAGAATAGAGTATTTTTGAGTCTCTGTCAATACCAATTCTGTACATATGGTATCCGTACTGATTCTACGAGAGTTAACAATGCAGCGTGAATTACTTATCTCAAAGGCAAGCCGGGCTTCCCAACGTATGGTTTTAGTTTGGCCTTAAGTTGCTTCATAACAACTGGCACAGAAGAGCGTTCATCGCCAAACAACATTCTTGCATTTGAACCAGTTTCTTCCCAAAGGAGCTTTCCTTCTGGGTCAAAACACCGCAATCGTACCCGAAGGATGTTCATTCCTGAGTGTTCAATTGTTATATAAAGCAACGAATCAGCACCCGCGACTCGAACTGCTTCAAGTCTATTGGGAAGCGAAAATGAATCATCGGTTACCGCTCTCATTTCAGCCGGTCTATTAGCGACTTGCACACCGTAAACAGCTAAGACGTTTTGTAATTCCAAAAACACTGATTGGAAAAACTCTCCAGGTGCCCCGTAACCAGATAGCAGGACACCTCGGCGTTTTTCTCTTGGCACCGAATTCGAACTCCCTAACCTCGAAGTTTGGTTGGATGAACAATCTACTCGCCCAACCGCCCTTTCCACCCGCTCGGCCAGCACGGTCAGGTCCATTGCTCCCGCCGCAACCGTGTTGTATTCAATACTCCGGCTTTCGAGAAAGGCTCTAACAACAGAATCGCGGATAGCGAAATTCACATTTTGAGGAATATCTCCGATGTTTTCGGCTGACCACAGCGCAGAAAGTTTTGATGCGACTACACCAACGATCCTGCCACTGGCATCAACTAATGGTCCTCCTGAGTTCCCCGGCTGGACTGGTGCGGTGAATTGAACCATTCTAGTGTCATCCTTGAGCCCAGCAAGCACGCTTATCGTCCCGCTAGTAATACTAATGGAAGTGGCTCCGATCCCCTGCAATGGATATCCCATAGCCACCACGTTCTCACCTAATCTGGTCCTCTGTTCTCTGAATCCAAGAAAGGTGCCAGGTGTCTCTTTAAGTAAGAGAAGCGCCAAATCATTCTGGGAATCAACCGCTTTGACCGATGCGTCGTAAGTACGTCCTTTAATGAATACTTCGACCGCATCGCACTCTTTTATTACATGTGCATTTGTAACTAGATGGCCTTGCGCCGTTACGAGAAAGCCCGATCCTCTACCAAGTTGAAACTGCTGTGCAGGTTGCGAGAGCATCGTTGCCGCACAAAAAAACATTCCGAAAAATCCTTTAACTGAATTCGACATCTGATCCTCCTTACCAATGGCTCTCCTAATTATTGCGCCTCTTGAAGCTGTTCAATCAACGCTTGGCAGTCCCGTAATAGCCTTTGGAGATACCGCCTTCCATCTTTCGCCTGCTTCGAGTATCGCCCGTGCTTGGTTACGGCACTCCGAATACGTTCGATTCCTGCCGCTGTCTTTGCGCCCGCGCGGACAATCCGCCATGAAGCCGACACCGCCCATTCGGCATTGCAGGGCATCGGCACATTGTACCGGCCCGCGTCCTTGCACCACAGCGAGCACCGCTTTTGACCAGTCTCCAGGTGAGTCGCAGTTCCTTAGCTAACCTCGCTTTTCATGAGGTGATTCGTTTCCATTTTCCCTTATTGCTCCCCTATCCTCTCGGCATTGGACGCTTTTACCATTTTCGATCATCCGCCATCGCGCGGTCGATGAATGCTCGCGCATCTTCTGGCGAAACGTCCTTCGGTCCTCCACGGATGAAGGATGCGGATGGACTTGGTCCGTGCCACACTTCGGCCAGAATCTCACCCGTTTGTGCGTCATAGAGACGATTAGCCACGTCAAGATGCAGTTCAGTATAACAACGGTTCGTGCGGACATCGTAACGAGATGTCGCCCCGCTAATCTGATGGTTTGCCTGAGCTAAGCTTTCTGCGAGTTTCGAGCACGCAGACCGAAGGTTGAAGGCTTCTGTCGCGCCCAGGTGTATGAACGATGAATCTTGTCCCCTACTGCCCCTTTGCAGACCAATCCAGTAGGCGGCAGGAATCGCCGCAATGAGTAAAAAGACTACAGTCCTCATAATCTTCAAATCTTAAACCAAATTCAGATTCGGGGCGGGGTTGGGTAAATAGCATTCAATCCCCTGATGGCCCATCTTAAGAGCTTCCGCACGTGTCGCGCCGATTTGTTGTATCGCCCGTGAACGGTGATTCTTCGTTGAAGTCGAGTGCTAAGCCTCCCGTTGCAGCCTACAACGCCCGTTGGCCATCGCAGGGAATTGGCAAGGAGTTTCACGCCAATTGCGCGGCATCGTGGAGCTTTCATGAAGTCAGCTCTCGGCGTGAGCCACTCGCTTTCTTGCCGCCACCAATTAAACTACGGGTAAACTAACATTGCTTTAAAGGTTAGGTGTTTGGAGCTTTTGATGCCATCACTCAAGACACTTCTATTCATAATTCTTTCAGGTTGGCGAAGTTCTCAAGCCCGAAGGTGGCCAAATTTGCCGAAGGTGGCCAACGTTCAAATGTGGCTATCTTCGGAGGATTTGGCCACCTTCGAGGGAAGCTCCCATGTCCAACCTTTATCCATGGCGAGCTTGACCTTGTGAATTTTGAGCACAAAGCTTGCCCGTTGTATCGTTTTCCAGGCGTGCCCATGTTGGTTGGCGGCTTCCATCAATTCTTTTGCATTCTTAGGCCCCGAAGATAGTTCTTCTTCGAGAAATTGCCCTGCCGAATCGCGTCGGTTTGTTGGCTTTTCACTTGAGGCGGACAAAATCTCATCAGCAGATTGAATTACAGCTTCGTCTTCCCATACGACCCTAGAGGTTTCAATTGGACCATTTGAGCTTGGCAATGTTGTCCCTTCTATTCGGAATGCCAGTCCAAAATTGTCGGGACCAAGGTTATTCTTTATTGGGAGGAATAGAAGCCTAGCCTTTTTCTCAGGATCTTCCACTACCAAAAATGCTGCCCTAGCAGCAGCGACAAACCCCAATGAACCCGTTACTTTCATGATCGCCCGGCCACCGTTCGATTTATTCAAATGAGTAATTGCGATTGCCGCTATGTTGTGACGCGATGCTATCTCGGCCAATGGTGCGAGCAATCCTCTTATGTCTGAATTCTTGTGTGAATCGGTTGCGCCCAAATATGCTGTTATGGGATCGATGAAAACTACTGCTACGTTTCCTCGACATGCAATCTCTTGATCGAGCCTTTCCATGTCTTTCGTAAAACAGAAAGCCCTTTTTCCTTCTTTACCGCTACCATTCATTCCCATACTCACCGCCTCAATAACATGAGTACAAAGAAGGTCAGCTCCTGCGGCTATCAACCTAGGCTTGAGTGTATCCGCAGGATCATCTTCAGCGCTTAAGAACAAGCAATGGCCCTTTCTTGATTGAATTCCACTGACCGGCCATTTACCTTCCGCTGATACAATGGCGGCAATACTCGCCGTAATCTGTGACTTTCCAAGTCCTGGATTGCCTGCAATTATCGTGAGCTTTCCGCGCGCTATCAAGTTCGGCCATAACCAATCAATGGGTACCGCTTGAATGTCCTCGAAGCATTGGGAAATGATTCCGCTCTTTGGCACGGGAAGCTTTAGCCGCTTTCCATTGCTCGCGTCAGCGCCAGGGCGGTGAACGATTGCTGCATTCGTTAGCTGTTCCAATGTTGGTTTGCTCATACATCCCCCAAGAAAGAGCTATCAGACACCAATACTTCTTCTAGCACCCGCCACAGTTCACCTTCCGACTTGGCAAACCTTCGTGCTTCGGCCATGGTGAGTAGGAAGCCTTCTGGATCGTCGTCTCTATCTTGTCTAAACAGCTCCATCAACTCACTTGCGTTTGCCGTTGAAATGAGAAATTCGAGCCTCGCTGCCGGTTCTAGCGCCTTCAGATCGTCTGCGGCATTTGCCCTCTGCTTAGCTAGGTCAAGCTCGAACAGGCGCTGCTCGCGCCATCCTAGCGCTTGCAATGCTTCATCTTGGGCAAGACGCCTTCGTTTAGCGTAGATTTGTTTCTCCACAGGTGACAGTCTGCGTCGGGGTTCTATGAATCCTTCGCTCTCAAGCCAAGCGGAAGCCCCGCGTCTATCCGTTCCAAGTACGACGGAAACAAGGGATACAGTCCCTCCGCCAACGCCCATTGCATGGTCATACCATCGCCCATGCTTTGTATCTAAAGCGATGTTGTAGCCATTGCCGTCCCTCCAGAAGGCCTTGCCGCGACCTTGCCGAAGTTCCTGTCCTCCCAAGAATTGCCAAACCTGTAATAAGTCGACTTCATTGAGATTCTTGCAAGTAACATGGGTTGCTTCTTGGTGAGTAGATGGTAGATTGGAGTTGTCAGAAGCTTTGGTATTACAAATGGAGATTTCAGCCCGATGGTTCATGGTCATCGGGCTTTCCATTGTCATCACATGCCCGCCATTTCAGTGGTGCCGCCAGTTGGTCTTGTTTCAAGCCAAGCAGTGACATCTTCTGGCCTGTAGCGCACGGATGATCCGATTTTCAGGTACTTCGGACCCTGCCGAAATAGTCGCCATCGCCTTACCGATGCTACGCTCAACCCTGTAAGTCGCGCTATGTCGTGCTCATTGAGAAGGCTTTCCAGCCGTTGGTTAGCTACGCTTTGGCGTTCGCTTGTTTGTGAACTGTTCATAAACTACTTGGGCGAAAATTCGACGAGAGAACGGATTCTTCGGCGAAAACTATCCCAAGTCATTGGGAATCAAGCGAAAACAAGTTTGAATATTTATTTGCTTCGTACGACGAAAATTCGCCTTAGGTGTTGTAGGAGGTGCTGCAAGAAATCTTGAAACAAGCTTTGTACCCCGTTCCGGTCACAAAAGGGAGCGGATCAGTGTCTAGGTAGAAGCGTTTCCGAAGTGCCTTCCGTAACTCTTGAATACGTTTCTCAATCTTCGTCCAATGTTTCTCTGGGTTACTCGAGTTCCGAATAATGCCATCTTGCTCTGCCATTAATCGCAACGTGAGCCATGCCCGGTTGGGCTTACCGTTCCTGGAATCTTCAAAACCAAATTCTGCATAATTAAAGTTTTCCAGGTGACCACATACTTTGATCTGAAGACGTTCGTCACTGTGAAATGTGATTTGAATATCCTGCCAGTTTGCCGCGCGGCCATGCACTTCGGTTTGCGCGGCTTCTGAAGCATCGCCAGTCGTTTTATTAGTTCTTAATTTCGGTTCCAAAACATCTTGGGCCTGCTTTGATAGGTTGACTTCCGTTGTCCGTGATAAAGCTTCGGCCCGCCAGTGCGCGATCCGGCTTGCCAAGATTTGCTTAAACTGCCTTTCGAATCCGCTGGTTACCCTGTAACCGGCAAAGGTCTCAGTCAATTCTTGTTCAGGCACTAATTCATAGTTAGTGTGGGAATGATCGTAAGCGGTTAGAAAAAAATCATACGACATTCCTTTTCCAACGGGGCGAACTAGTGGATAGGTAATCCAATTGTAATGAATTGCCCCTCTGAACACAGATTCGGGGTATCCCCGATTAAGCATCACTTCAGTTAGTGGTTTTTCTGTCTCGACCGCCAATTTGGTACCCAGCATAGCGTGGTGATCGTACGCCTCCGTTAGACACTCCGTTAGCTTGGCACCATCGATTAACTTCGAGTTAATCCGCAGCCATCCTTCAGAGATTGCCTTCTGTTCTTCCTTGAGGCCTGCAACTTGCCTGTAAGCGAGGGCCTTCCAATATTCCATTCGCTGCATCAATTTCAGTCGGAGCTCGTTTAGAAAGGTTTCGACATGCACCAGCTCGGGGGAAGTGTTTCTGTTTAACTCAATCCATACCTCCGCGTAGTTAAAAAGCCATTGACCATATGCGGGAACTGCCTGGTCACTCCAAACAACATGGGCATAGCGTTTCGCCCAAATGTCGAACTTCCCAACGATTAGCCGAATTGTCCAATCAGCGAAATTCCCTAGCGCGGGAGTGGGCCTTTCTGATAGCAGAATAGAGTTTAGAAGACTGAGTTCCTTTTCTGCTAGCTTAGTGGCATCATTCCACAAATAGTGTTCTAGGCGTGTTTCCTGGAAAGGGTTCCCGTCAATTGGGTCGCCGGTGGATTGCATTCCGCTCGGCAATCTAAATTGGTCACGCTTGTCGTCTATTGCCGGTGATTGAAGGTCTCCATCACCTACCTCGTGGGCAAATGCAGCAAGTAGCCTTAGGGAATGCGTCATTGCATTCTTGACTTCCTCTTCCGCCTTAAAAGTCCCGTAGTGATCTCTGGCCGTTTTCGATTCGGCAAGGCGATCACAGAATTGCGCTAAGTGGCGGTGCACTTGCAATGACCGCCAAAAATCCGATACCGCCCGGCATGGTGCGTTCGGGCGAAACTTCCGAAATGAGTCGTCTAGCTCATGCAAGGCGTTCAGAACGACGTGGCCAGCACTTATGAACTTTCCGACGTTGAACAGGTGGCCACTTCTCTTTTTAGCGTCAAGATCTATCTCATCAAACAGCCAGTCGTCGGCCAAGTAGCACGTGCAATCCACTGATCGGCGTTCGAGCGCGCTGCGGAATATCTCCTTGAGCGGCTCTTTCACAATTACACCAACTTCTTCGATTGGATAAAACTCCCTCAGTGTTTGTAAGCATTTAGGACCTACATATTCAGCCGCATCGCAAACGGATATGGGACCTTTCCAACCGTTTTCCTTTCGTGGTGTCCCCTGAAAATCATGTTCCGCCAAATACGGCGCTTCCAGGAATGGCAGTGCTTCAGCCCTAGATGTAAACCTGTGCTCAGGCATTAGACTCGGCCCGTTGAAACCCCGGTCATCCTGATAAACTACCCACAAATTACTCTGCAAATGGCATACCTACTTGCCACAAGTTTATCAAGAATTGTTTTTTGAGTATCAGGTTTACTAGCGAGCGAAAAATGCAGGTACGTTTTCAGTACACTGCAAAATTGATTACTCGCCCGTCTTTTTCGGTGCTAACCAACAGACGCCGGTCTTTATAGAAGTGCATTTGTGTTCCGTCCGATCTATTTTCAAGGTCCGCGTTCTCACCCCATGCCTGCTTGCACTGCTCCCAGTTCATACTCCACGGGTAAAGGTAAAGGGTCATCAATTTCTTAGTGGTCACGTCGAAGTCGAGCTCGAACTCCCGATACCTGCCGGTTGGATCGGGGTATGCGTAAATATCGCCGTTGACGGCATTGTCCTTGCCGTACGATTGTCTCTGCCGTACCGGAGAGCCTAACACGCGTTGCGCGTCGGCGAAGGTCCACCTTTGAAGTTGATCCTCCAGATACTTGCCGCTTGGAACTGTTTTCATTTCCTCGGGAATCGAACGTGCAGGGCCAGATTTCGGGTTTGAACTTAATGACTGCGGGTCGCCAATTTGTTCAAATGACATCAATTTTTCTTTGATGATCCATCCTGAAAACGGCTTTCCGGCAACTAGCAACTGTGCCTTGCTGCCCTTTCGACTCGTTAGGTATACCGTATCACCGACCCGGATTTCAGGGTCTTTGCTCTTTGTGAAAATTCCAGCGAGGGGATAAATCTTTTCTGCGGTTGATCTCGCATCGAGATGAACAACTGCAACCCTCCGTTCAAACCGAAGAGTATATACCAATACTCTATAACCCGTTTTGTTAGAATTTCCAGAATAGTTTCCGTTTCGGTCAATTTCACCAGATTCCGAAGTGCCGGTTGTTATGAACTGGCGGCTCACTTCTGTAACGATGGCCTTTTCACTTTCCGATGCATAGGCAGAGCAGAGAGCCCAAATAGGCAGGAGAATGTTTTTCGCAATATCATTCATAAAAGTCTCTTAGAATCGAGATCTTCAAGGACCTCAACGCTACAGTCATTCTACATCTAACGTGATACGGAGACGGACCCAATGCAAACAAGCCCGGCGAGAAGCATAAAGTGCTCCTTGTGTTCAAAATTGGGAGCTTCAAGGTGTGCATGGGACCCAAGGCGTAAAAGTCGGGCCGGGGTACCTTACGCGCGCGTCATGCGCATTGACGCCCGAATCCTAGCTGTTGGAACAACCTGCCGAGGCCATGGAAATCCGCGCAACAAAAAAACACTCCACGGCGGGAGTGTTTGAGCGGAATAGCGTCCTGGAACTTGAAAAGCCCCTAAGAAAGCAGGAGCTTCACAGAAGTACCAACAGTATCACCAATGCACCAGACTGTCACGAGACCTCTCATTTCTGTCACGGCAAAATGATAATGTCCTAATTGAGCAAAGTAGAAATGTCCTATTGACGGGGTTGACTCTAGGAGTTGCCAAACGAAGGACAACTACTGATGACCCAGACCGATCGAGATCGATTGGTGGCTCTGAAAAAAGCCATAGACAAGAAGACAACCCAGAGGCAAACCGCTGCGGAGCTAAAGGTAAGCGAGCGCCAGATAAGGCGGATGCTTTCCAGACTGAAGCTGCTGGGTGACAAGGCGGTGGTGCATGGATTGCGTGGCCGCTCGAACCGGCGGCTGCGGGAGGAGGACCAACAAAAAGCAATCGAGATATTGAGTGGAGAAGTCTACAAGGGGTTTGGGCCAACACTAGCCTCGGAATACTTAGCCAAGAAGCACGCCATGGTAGTAAGCAAGGAAACGGTACGGAAGTGGATGAAGGGCGCTGGGCTATGGAGGAGCCACAAACAGAAGGTAGTGGAAATTCATATGTGGCGCGAGCGGCGTGAACGATATGGGGAGTTGGTGCAGTGGGACACCAGCACGCACGAGTGGTTAGAGGGACGGGGCGAGACAATCTACCTGATCAAAATGATCGATGATGCCACCAGCCGGTTGTTCGCCCGGTTTGTGCGAAGCGATTCGACAGAGGCCAACATGGGAGTCTTGGAGGCCTATCTGTTGCGCTTCGGACGACCGCTGGAGTTCTATACCGACAAGGCCAGCATCTTTGTAACCACGGAGAAAAAGAATCATCCCAAAAGGGAGGAGCCGTTACCACCCACGCAGATCGGGCGTGGTTTAGCGGAGTTGGCGATCGGCTGGATTGCGGCTCACTCGCCCCAAGCGAAAGGGCGAGTGGAACGCAGTTTTGAAACGGCGCAAGATCGACTGGTGAAGGGTCTGCGAGTAGCAGGGGCGAAAACTCTGGAAGAGGCCAACGCCTACCTGGAGGCGGAATATCTACCCGAGTGGGACGCCAAGTTTACGGTCGTACCGGCATGCGCCGATGACGCCCATCGGCCCTTGGGCAAGCACCATGATTTGATGGCGATCTTGTCTAATGTGGAAGAGCGCGAGGTTACCAACGACTACACGATTCGGCACGATAACAAAGTTCATCAGATCGTGCGGGAAGAAATCCGTCCACGAATGCGTCGAGCCAAAGTACGCGTGGAGACGCGCCGCAACGGCACGATTGCCGTTCGATTCGAGGGCAAATATGTACGCATCAAAGAGTGCCTGCCCGCGCCGAAAACGGCGGCCGCACCCAAGAAGATCCCCGTTCCGAAAGGCAACAAGAAACCACGTGGCAAGAGCAAATGGATGGATGGCTTTTGGGATAGCCCCGCTCCTTCTTTGAGCAAGGCGATCAAGATCTCTAATGCTAAGAGTTAACTGGCCAACGGAACGGACAGGAAAAGGAGCGCCGGGCAAAAGCAGCCCGGCGGACTTCGCATTTACTTGCCCAAGGCCTCCGCTCCGAAGCTTCACCAAAGAATACAGCAATAAAAAAGCCCCTCTGAAACCATTACGGCGGCAGAGGGGCTTGTGCCGATTCTTTGGAGCCAACTCCGTAGCATCGGCCTTGGGCATCCGCTCGGGAGCGACCCCTTGCGGACTCATTCAACCTAACATCCAACTCCGGAACACTCGGTCAAAACCGGACATTCTTACTTTGCTGGGATTAGGACATTTCTACTTTGCCTTGACAAGTCTGAACAAGCGGGTTTTTCATAATCACAATTTGTGACTACTAAACGAACGACCAACCCTTGCGGAATGTTGGCTTCAAATACTTATTAGCCGCCACATTGTTGGTGATCCGCATTTTCGATGCATCGTATTCAATCTTGCCTTCTGTGCGCAGTGCGATCACACCCAGCAACATCCATTCCACAAACGGTGCCGATACGTTGAAGTTGGAACATGCCGGATCACCGCCTTTTGCGGCGCGGATCCAATCCCGGTAATGCCCTGGTGAACGGGTTAGTAACTGCCCGGGCATCTTGTAATCACGCATCTTATCCACTGGTAACAGGCGCGTCTGTTCCCCGTAAGTGCCGGTGGTGATCATGCCCTTATCGCCGATGAACAAGCTTCCATCGGGACTTGGAATTTGGGGATTTTCATCGGCCTTTACGGCCATGTACGTATCCCAATCAAACACCCGTCCAACGTATCCTGAAGGTCTTGGAGGAGGTGCTGCCGGTGGTGCCGCAGCCCCTGTTTGCGCCCCTGCTGGACGCCGTTGCCCACGACGACCGGGCAGATCGCCCAGCAGTTCCCCAGCCGGAACGCCTTCAATCTTTGGCGTCTCCTTCAAGCCGTCATACCAGAACAACTTCAACGCAGGCATACTGCCGCGGGCCGGAAAATCAAAGCGGATGATGGACTTCTTGGGGAACATGAAGTCGCTGACGCCCTCTTTCATTACGCATTCCACGCTGGTGGGTGCGCCCAGCTTTAAGGCAAGGTTGGGTGCACCCAGAATGTGACAAGCCATGTCTCCCAGTGCGCCACAACCGAAATCGTAAAAGCCGCGCCAGTTGAACGGTTGATAAAAATTGCCGCGATTCGGGTAACCAGCACCGCCAACCGTGAAGGGTCGATTCTCAGAGATGCCCAGCCACATATCCCAATCAAGCGTGCTGGGAACCGCGTCTTGCGCGGGGATCGACGTCAATCCCTGCGGCCAAATGGGACGATCCGTCCAAGCGTGCACTTCCGTTACATTTCCAATCTCACCAGCCCAAATCATTTCCGCCGCCTGACGCGTGCCTTCGTTGGAATATCCCTGATTGCCCATTTGCGTGGCGACACCGTATTTGTTGGCCGCGTCGCGCAATTGCCGTGCTTCCCAAATGGTGCGCACCAACGGCTTTTGCACGTAAACATGCTTGCCTCGTTCCATGCACCACATGGCGGCGGTGGCGTGCATCACGTCCGGAATAGTGATGATGACGGCGTCAATTCCCTTGGCTTCTTTATCCAACATCTTGCGGAAATCTTTGTACTTCGGTGCCGATTCATACTGCTTAAACTTACCGGCTGCCTGCTTTTCGTCCACATCGCATAGGGCGACAATGTTTTCCGACGCGCAGCCTTCAATATCGCTATTGGCTTTGCCGCCAGCTCCAATTGCGGCGATGTTCAGTTTCTCGTTAGGCGATTTGTACCCTAACATTTTGAGAGAGGGTGCGCTGCCGAATCCAGCAGCCGGAACCGCGCCCGCAAAAAGTGAACCAATGAAAAAATGTCGTCTGGTGGGTTGGTATTCCAAGGCAGACCTCCTGCTGTATATCTTATGCCCTAGGCCGCGCCAGCACCAGTGGCTGAATGGCCACGCCTTCTACGATGATGGTCAGCGTAGCCTTGCCATTGGGGGTTAGCTTCATTTCATACAAGGCAAGTTCGCCGTCCTCTCCGCGCGTGCGGAAGCTCAGTTTGCCGTCGAGAATTTTAAAGTTGAATAGATCATACTCATCGTTCTCGCCTTCCTGAACGGAGATCAATTGACCAGCACCGTTCACGGAAATGTCTCCAGTTTTAATGTGGCCTGTCAGTGGATTCGTGTTGCGGATAGCAAGGTGCATGAAGGGCTTGCCTTCCCACATGGCATTCCAATTGCCGATGTAGGGCTTGGCTTCGGCTGGCGCTTGGGCTGGTAGTTGGCCGACCAAAAGAATCGCCGCCAGGATGAACCGCATAGGAATTCCCTCCGTATACTTAAGCGTGACACTGTTCAAGCTCTTACGGATTCTTATCATCATCTACACCATCTGCTTGCTGGTGATTTGCATTGGTCTGGGAGAAGTGGCAACGCGCGTTCACCCCGGACTGCGATCCCCCACGCCAGAAGAACTTGCCGATAGCGTTGCCCAATCCACTGGCGGACAATGGCGAAAAGCGGAAACACGCAGCTTCGATGGGACATTACTATCGGGCTGGTTATTTACACCGCAGCAAGGGAACGGTCATGCCGTGATTGCGCTGCATGGCGTGGGCGACACGCGCCGCGGTGTGCTGGGTCTTGCGCGGATGCTTGTCCGCCATGGCTATATGGTGTTGACGCCAGATAGTCGAGGTCACGGTATCAGCGGTGGAGACTTCATCACCTACGGCGTGTTGGAGCGCAAGGATAACAAGGCTTGGGTAGCATGGCTGGATGCCACGGTGCATCCTAAAAATGTGTACGGATTAGGCGAGTCAATGGGTGCCGCGATTCTGATTCAATCGCTGCCCGAGGAACCACGGATTAAGGCAGCAGTAGCGGAGGCGTCGTTTCACACATTCGAGGAGGTTGGATACGAGCGGGTGAAGCAAGTCGGATTGGGAACATTGGTTCCATGGCCAATGCTGGAGCCTTCTTTCCTGTATGCTCGCCTGCGTCATGGAGTGAATTTGAAACTGGCATCCCCATCAGCCGCTCTGAGCCATACGAAGACTCCGATTCTGTTTATCGCAGGGACTGCTGATCACAACATCGACGAACGTCATTCCAAGGAATTATATAGGGAAGCAGTTGAAGGCTCAGAGTTTTGGGAAATGCCAGGGGTGGATCATGTGCAGGCGTTTTCGGCATCGCCGAAAGAGTTTGAACGACGGGTGGTGGACTGGTTCGCGCTGCACCATGTCAAGGCAAAGTAGAAATGTCCTAATCCCAGCAAAGTAAGAATGTCCGGTTTTGACCGAGTGTTCCGGAGTTGGATGTTAGGTTGAATGAGTCC
>JAYWBH010000496.1:0-4468 GCA_043781815.1 Bryobacterales bacterium
CTTAAATGGTTCAAAGCTGCCTAGCATCGCCTTGTCTGGCTATGCCGGAGAATATTTCCTCAATGCGCTTTCCATTCGGACAGGGGGAGCATTCTTCATCACGGCACCAATCGTCATGCTGGACCCGTTCAAGGTGAATTCGATTTCGGTGGACGTCACCAATCGAAGCGGTGCCTCGGCGTCACGCACTGTGCGGGTGTGTCAGTAAGCTTACTTGACGATGGTGATTGTCTGGATATAATCCAGCCGGGGAAATACGCGATCCATATATGTGTTCGTTTCCAGCTCCAAGCGGTTGGGCTCTGGACCATTTCCCTTGGGAAGAAGTTCACCATACAAGAAGCTTAGCTTGTCGGCAACTTCCATCCCTTCCAGCACTTTACCGATAGGGGCAAGTCCATCTTTATCTAACTGTCGATTGTCCTTCAGGTTGATGAAAAGTTGCGTTGTTCGCGAGGCAGGCCCCAGCGCGGCAAAAGTGATGGTCCCGCGCATATTTTTTTGTAAGACTGGATCATCGTTGATTTTCAATTGTCGCCATAACGCCTGCATTTTAGGATCGCGATGTACGCCGAATTGGGCTACAAAGCCGCGGATTACCCGATGGAATTTCACTTTGTCATAGTATTTTTGCTCTATCAGCTCATAGAAATGATCCACCCCACGAGGTGCCCAATCCCGATGGATTTCCAGCAGGATATCGCCCTTACTGGTGGCCATCTTCGCTTGAAAGATATCGGGGGCACGGGTCGATTCCTTTTTCTTAACCTCGGCTGGCTTTTCCGGAGCGCATCCCGTTAGTGCCAACAAGAGTGCGAACAAACCCACAACAACCAATTGGACAAACGAACGACCCCTCATTTTGCATCCCGCCAATTTGGTCCAATTCCGGCTTCCACCAAAAGCGGGACCTCCAACTTGGCCACGTTTTCCATCACTCGCTTTACCATTGCTGCCGCTGCCTGGGCCTCTTCTGGTGGAGCTTCCAGCAGAAGTTCATCGTGCACTTGCAACAAGACACGGGACTCCATTTTTTCCTGTTCCAATTCCTGATCCAATCGGATCATGGCCAGTTTAATCAAATCTGATGCCGAGCCCTGGAGGGGTGTGTTCACTGCCGTCCGCTCGGCGAATCCGCGCATATTCGGGTTTCGCGATTGGATCTCCGGGATGGGCCTGCGCCTTCCGTGCATGGTCACTGCATATCCTCTTTCCCGCACCTGCATTATTGTCTGGTCAATCCAACGTTTCACCCCGGCATAGCGCTCAAAATAGTTCTTGATGTAAGTCTGCGCTTCGCCCCTGGGGATGCCCAGCGATTGAGACAATCCAAACGCCGTTTGTCCATACACGATTCCGAAGTTCACAGCCTTGGCGCTACGGCGCATTTCCGGCGTAACAAATAATGGTGCGGCTCCGAATACTTCGGCCGCTGTTCGGGTATGAATATCTTCGCCGTTGCGGAAGGCATCCAGCAATACGGCGTCTAGTGAAAGGTGTGCCAGCAAGCGCAATTCAATCTGGGAATAATCAGCGGCAATCATTACCCAACCCGGTTCAGGCACAAACGCCGCCCGAATTTCGCGACCCAGTGGCGTCCGAATCGGAATATTTTGCAGGTTCGGATCAAAACTGGAGAGCCGTCCTGTGGCAGCGCCCGTCTGGTTGAAAGTGGTGTGGACGCGCCCCGTGCCGGACCGGATCATGGTGGGTAAAGCATCCACATAAGTACTCTTCAATTTCGACATGCCGCGAAATTCCAGCACCTTGGCGGCGATCGGATGCTCTACCGCCAGCAATTCTAAAACATCTGCTCCGGTGGAATAATTCTTCGTCTTGCCAGTCTTGCCCTGCACGGGCAGGTTCATCTCCTCAAACATTACTTTGCCCAATTGTACTGGCGAATTAATGTTGAATGGGTGCCCGGCCACCTCATAAATCTCACCCGTCAGCCGTGTAATCTCGGTTTCCATCTGGTTGGATAGTCCAGACAGCACTGCCGTATCCACGCGAATGCCGGTGCGTTCCATACGAGCCAGCACCGGGGACACGGGCAGATCTATTTCCTGGTAAACAGTCTGGCCGCCTTCAGCCGTTACTCTTGGCTCAAGCTTGGCCGCTAATTTCCAAATTAAATCGGCTTTGGCGGCTGCACCGGGAAGTGGCTTTTCTCCAAAATGGGTCTCCGATAAGCTCTCCAAACGGCAACCACCTGGATCTGCATTCAGCAAAAATGCTTCCAATTCCACATCGCGCAGAATCCCCTTGGCGCTCGGGAATTCGCGATAAATGTCTTTGGCGTTGTGAACGATTTTAGAGATCTTCGCGTCCATCAGTAAGCCGGCGGCCAATTCGCGCGGACCACTTACGGCCCTGCCTTCTACGGCAACTCCCATTGAGGACTCCGCTTCGCTCATGGCCAATGCCACCGGTCCAATGCCAACAAAGTCGGCCAGTTGTTGAGCTGTTTCGAAGGAACCAAATTCAGCCACTCGCACCACAGCAGGGGTCGATTTTTCAAACTCTTTTAGAAAAGTGAAAAATTCCATTTCTCTATAAATTTCGCGCAGGGCATCGGCGTCTGGCGGGGTAAGGGCCAATTCGTCCAGCGGACAATCCACTGGAGCTGAAGTGTCTACGGTGGCCAGCCGTTTACTCAAAAGAATCTGTTCGCGATTGTTTTGCAGGCTCTCCCGATAGGTACGTTTTTCCACTTCGGCGGCGTGTTCCAGGGCTGCTTCAACTGAACCGAAGCGGAGGATCAAATCTTTGGCACCTTTTTCGCCAATGCCTGGAGCTCCGGGAATATTATCCACGGCATCGCCCTTCAAAGCCAGCAGATCGGCCACTTGGGAGGGGGCAACTCCAAGAAACTCCTTGACCTGTTCCGGCCCATACAGGGCGTCGTCCTTGGCCGGGTTGAGCATGGTGATCTGGTCCGTCACCAACTGCATTAAATCTTTATCGGAAGTGACGATGACCACTTCAAAACCTTTCGCGGCGTAGCGTTGGGCCAGGCCGCCAATAACATCGTCAGCCTCGAAACCGGGGAACTCGAGGACAGGAATTTTCATAGCTTCGAGCAAGCGACGGACCAGGGGGATTTGTTGAAGAAGGTCGGGAGGAGTTTCTGTTCGATTGGCCTTATAGGCGGCGAATTCCTGTTCCCGAAAGGTGGGTCCGGTGCTCTCGAAAACTGCTGCCAGGTAATCCGGCTTATGAGCGGTCATCAGCTTGCGCACCATGTTGTGGAAGATGAAGACAGCTTCGGTGGGAATTCCTTTTGAGGTCCTCATGGACGGCGCACCTGTGCGGGCTCTTGCATGGTAGGCACGGAAGATGTAGCCAAACGAATCAATCAAAAAAAGCCGGGGCATTCTGAATCAGGATAGCGTAGTGCACTGTGCGGACTGCATATGGTTGGGGCATTTGTTTTTTATGGGATCTGAAACAGGCGAAACCGCCTGCTCCACCAAAGCAAGTTTAGTTTTTTCACGGGTGGTTTGAGCAAACAGCCCAGTGTGATGTAGTTTCTCGGGAATTGGAATGAAGACTTCGCTCGCAAGCGAGCTGGCAGGCGGAATCGCCTACCCCACATTCGGTCGCCTGGAGTTTTGTTGGTGGGGCTGGCGTTCAGCGTGACGAGCCTGCCTGCCGTCTGCTGGCAAATGCTGGGGAAGCAAAATTCCACAGTTGGGAACTAAGCGCTAGGAAGGAGATTTCACTCGTCGAGTAGCTTTCGATGGGGCTGGGCGCAGACCGGTCAAAAGTGTTTGGCAATGGAGACGGGCGAGGTTGGTGATGTCGCTATTGATGCCTAAATGACCAGCCATCCCCAGCGTCGCCAACCCATGGACGCCTGCCCAGATCACCTGTGCCAGACGTGCTGGATCTTCGGCGATAATGCGGCCTGTGCGCTGCTCTGCGGCAATGGTGTTGACCAAGACAGCGAAGGCTCCGTCCGCCTCAAGAGCTAAATCAGGATAGTCTCCCCAAGTGCAAATCGCATCGGAAAACATGGTTTTGTAGTGCGATTGATTGGCCATGGCGAAATTAACGTAAGCCACGCCCATCTCCTCCAGGGGGTCCTTTTTGTTTGTGCTGGCCTGGTCTACAGCGGATTGAAGGGTCTGATGAAAAATACGAAAGCCTTCCAGGGCCAGGCGTGCAAGCAGGGCAGATTTGTCCTTAAAGTGACGATATAAGGCGGTTCGGGAGACTCCGAGGCTCAGGCCGACGTCGCGAAGGGTCAATGAGTCAACCCCGTTTTTACGAATTGTTTGGAGTGCTGCTTCGACGAGCGCGCCTTGCAGGTCCGGGTGATGGTAGGTCCCTTTGGGTTTACGCTTTAATTTAACGGCCACAAATCCAGTTTAGAAAAAAGTGTTGACAGTGTCAACATACTTTCAGTAAGATAATGTTGACGGTGACAACATGAAAACACTTTGGGAAACAAACAAGCCTTTAA
>JAYWBH010000497.1:0-4467 GCA_043781815.1 Bryobacterales bacterium
CCGCTGCGCTCGACCATTTGTACTCCTTCGGTTTGTCCACGATGGCTGCTCGCACCGGATTCCAATCGGTGTAGCGTCGTTGTGTTGCCTGATGCGCCACCTCCGGCAACACGCAACGTGTTCATGTTGGCGCAGGCTCATAGAAACCGCTGGGCTGCCAACCATCCTGCCGCATCAAACTGGTGCATAATGGTGAAATGAGAGTTGCCGAACCAAAAACAGTGCGCCAAAGTGTGAGTTTACCTGTCAAAGTAGCGTCTCAGGTCCGCACTATGGCCAAGGCCAGAAGGCTAAGTGCGACTCGCATGCTCGTTGAGTTAATCGAAAATGGCATCGAAGCAGAGAAGCGCAAGCAACAGGAGTTTTTCGATCTAGCCGAGCGTTTCCGCAACGAGAGTAACCCCGATGCGGCCAAGCGTCTAGGTGATCAATTGGGACGCATGGTCTTTGGCGGCTGATGCCCAAGATTGAACGCTGGGAGAATTTTCCAGAAGCTGTTCGGCAGCATTTGATTGACCGAATGCGTGATCGGGCTATCAGTATCGCTGACTTGAACCTACTCCGGCTGTGGGTCGAAACGAAGCCAGAGGTGCCAGAGGGCGACTGGTACAAGGACTTTGGGTCATTCAAAATCTGCGACCGTGGCGCACTGGCCAAGACCTTCCTGCTTCGTGGTCAGGTAGCGAAAGGTACCAAACTGATTGTCTGATAAGATCCAAAGAAAACCCGGTCAGCCTGCGCTCGTCAGCCTCCTTTTCAGGCCACCAATGCTCAGGCATGTGCCTTTAGCTTCAGAATGTGAGTGAGACCAATAACTGCATCTGGTTCGCCCTCGTATGTCCTAGCTTGTCACTTGGATTCCCAGCCCAGTGCGTATATCGGGCGGTTGGGGCGATCTTGAGTCGAGACACACGTGTCTCAACACCGCCTCCAATGGTGGCGCCAAAGTGAGATACCGACTGAAGATTGAGGTTGCCTTCAGCGCGGAACGAGGGTCCACCGGTTACGAATGGCTGCCATCGTGCCGAACCTGGAAGCCGGTATTTGAGCAAAACTGGAAACTCCCAAGTTAAATGCGCAAATCTAACACTTTGGCGGAATTCCTGTTGGGAACCGTGGAGTGGGCGATAGAGGCCATCCACTTCAACGGCGAAGTTCTTGGCGAGGGCTGCCTCGAGTAAAACCCCATAAATCCCGCTGTTCGATTCGGGAATCAGCACCTGATACAATTTGTCCGCAGCCTTGAAATCGCTTCCCAGCCCCAATCCCAAGATTACACCAGCAGAAAGACTCCGACCCATGATTTGTGAGGAGAATCGTGTGGAGGGGCGGTCAATGCCGACGACGAATTCAACCTGATTCAGCAGTGGACTACCCACTCGATCGCCATATCTGGGTGCCCATCGTGTGTAGCGAAGGACAGGGCTGATGCGAAAGCCATGATTCATCAGTTCGACGCCCGCACCGGTGGTGAAACCGATGTGGGAGAGGTTGGTCCCTACACTTGCTGGCCGAAACGAAGGACCGACAAGCAGGAAGGGCTTAAGATGAGGTAAAGCGAAGCGGTACTTGGCGAGAACAGGGAATTCCCAAGGGGTGAGTATTTGTGTAAATGGACCAATGAAAGCAAGTTGAGTACCGTTTGGCAATAGGATTGGAGGTGTGAAGACTTGGCGCGTCAGGGACTTGATTTCGCGATGCAAGGCGTCGAATTCGACAGACCAGCCACGGGAGAGATTCACTTCAAGCTTAATGCCGAGAATAAGTCGGCGAGCCCCAGGCTCAACGATGAACGCTGTCGTCGATGGCCCCGTCGAAACCACACCCCTCGTATCAGATCCGGACCGAACATCATCCGTGAGATTAGTACCCGCCACAGCGCCAACGGAAATTCTCTGCGCGGATGCGATGGAAGGGATGATGCCGAGTAAGAACAAACATTTGTGCATTCAGATGTAACTGCACTTTGCTGGCCACCTTTGATTTAAGCGCAAATGCTTGCGAGAATAGAGCAAAATTGGCACACATGTGCCAAAACCGGTTAGGCTGACCGAGTTTTTCGGTCCCGGTTGCGGCGTGTGACAGGCCATTGAGATTACTCTTTGAATTTTTCGCATTGTCGGCTAAACTCAGGCGTGGATTCTCTATTCTCCATAGCCACTCCATGCCCCAAGGCTTGGAACGAACTGCAGGGTGAAGGTCGGCAGCGCTACTGCAACGTTTGCAACAAGTCTGTCCATGCTCTGGAACAGTATTCCGGTGGAGAGTTGGATCGATTGCGGTCTGAATCAGAAGGACACCTCTGCGGGATGATTGCGGGGGAATCCGTTGCTGAACCTCGCAGTCGGCGGGCTGTTTTGGTGGCGGCTTTCCTGACAACGATTTCCCCATTGATGGGGCAGAGTGGTCGTGTCAAAATTCAGGTGTCGGATTCATCCGGTACGCCAATAGCGAATGCTGAAGTCATCTTGTTGGGATCCCTGCCCGTGCGCGCGTTGAAGACCAATCCAGTAGGGGAAGTCGAGTGGACCGAGCTAGCAATGGGGGATTCCAAATTCGAGATCAGATGCCCAGGATTTAAAATGCGAACATTGGTAATCACTCTTCGAAATGACGAGGAAGTGAACATTCAGTCGATACTTGAGGTTGCTGAGATCACCATGGGCGTAATGGTAGAGATCGAAAAGCCAAAGAAAGTTTTCCGTAAATGGAAAACCCGGCCAGCCTGATCTTACATCTTGTTCAGCACCACCTAGGTTTTAGAAAAGTTCCGGCGCCGCTTTCGCCCCATGGCTATGGCCAATCCAATGCCGACTATCCCAAAAGTGGAAGGCTCCGGAGTAGTCGAGCCCTGGTTGATAAACAGTGCGCCTGAACCTTGCACGCCTGGAGCGGCGCCAACATACACCGTCGTCGACCCTGTGGTTGGTCCCTGCCTTGCCCCGATTCCCATTTGCGCCAAACCAACCAGTGGGACTTCATTCACAATCACAACGCCAAACGAATCGGTAGCGTAAAGGGAGCCTGTCACATTCGCCATAACCAGTGAATTGGGGCCGCCAAACGCGAAGGTCACCGTCGAAACGGGCGTGAAGTTCAGCGTCACATGCCACGCTTGCGCGGTTCCATATTGATAGGTGTAAGTGTTGCCGCCCATGGCTAGGGTTAGCCCATCTCTTGTCAGGTTGCTCCAGGTTGAGGAGTAGGTTGTTCCGGAGCTCAATGTGCACGGCGTCTGCAGACCGTTGGCGCCGCAGTTGAGCGGCACGGGCACGAACGGAGCGTTACCTCCGCCGAAACCCATTGAGAAGCTGAATTGGTTCGTGACAATGCTGTTGAAGATCAATTGCGAGGGCAGCGACGGATCGTTGGAAATTATCGAAGAGAAACTTCCGCCCGTGATGGTTGCTGCATTTACCAGGCTGACTCCAAGGAAAAATAGCGCGAATGTTTTTAGAATTGATGAGGGCGGCATGTGGTATTCACAGCAGCTTATCATAAAGGATTAATTTATTAGCATCATTTAATAAGCGTCATGGTTCATATTGTTACGCAGAAAGTACCACTGGTACCGCGTTGCGACCGTAGCCACCACTTGCAAGTCGATGCTAAAATCAGGCCGATGGCAGCGGTCCTAGTTAACATCGACAAAATACGTGAGTTCAAGAACGCCGAAAGTTTTTACCAATGGCTCAGCAAGCATCACCACAAGGAAGATGAACTCTGGATCAAGCTGCATAAGGTGGATTCGGGGCTTAAATCGATCACCCCCAAGGAAGCTATCGACGTTGTGCTGTGCTGGGGCTGGATCGACGGGGTGCGCAAGGGTCTGGACGACAAGAGCTACCTGCAACGCTACACGCCGCGTCGCAAGAAGAGCATTTGGAGCCAGATCAATGTCGACAATGTTGCGAGGCTCATCAGCGAAGGTCGCATGACGGAGCACGGGCTGAACGAGGTTGAAGCGGCGCAGGCGGACGGGCGCTGGGACCGTGCCTATGGCAGCGGTAAAGACATTAAGATTCCCGATGATCTTCAGGCTGCCATTGATGCCAAGCCTGCGGCCAGTAGGACGCTCGATAAACTCAGCGCACAGAACCGCTTTGCGCTGGCCTTTCGGATGCACAACGTGAAGACCGAAGTGGGTCGGCGGAAAAAGATCGCGACTTTCGTCGAACTGCTGGAGCGCAGCGAGACAATTTACCCGCAAGGGAATAAATGATTTTTGCCCGCTACCGGAAACTTCCTTAAGACCTTCTATCAGCTCCGATCATAGAAAGGGGGCGGCTCAATGCCAAGCGTTCGCAAGTAGACGTACCCTTGACCGCGATGATGAATCTCATTGTCAATCGCGTACAAAATCGTCCCAATTCCTCTGTGGCCCACTGGGCGAAGGCGTTGACACGCACCGCAATACCAGAGCTCCTCTTAACAACAACGGTTCAAACGCCGGAACCAAGAATGGGG
>JAYWBH010000498.1:0-4458 GCA_043781815.1 Bryobacterales bacterium
TCAGTACGCAAGTCAAGGGCACCATGAATCCGCAACCAGGGGAAAAGTTTTTGAGAAGCTTCATAACGCAACAAGCTATCCCCAACCGCTTGGCCGCTATCCCCTGGTGCAGTTTGTGGAAATACAATCAGCCTGGTTTCAAAGTAGCCGCGCTGCTGAAAATCCTGGCCATTGAGTAAGTGGCCAAGCAAAACAATTGAGACAAGAAGTTTCATTCCCCGCGTCGCAATGCATCTAGCGTGAAGCGGTCCGACTTAAGCGTGGTGTTATACTCCAGCTTTTCAGTTTTCAAAATTGTTTTGGACTTCTTTTTCAAGTCCGCCATTTCCAGTTCCAGCGGAGTCCAAATGTTCTGCATCTTTTCAATTTTGCGATACTCCAGCCTGCGCACCAATTCAGTCTTAGCGTACATTTCCATTTTCACGGTAACGTAAATATCCTGACGAATCCAGGTGACAACCTTTGCATATTGTGACGATTTTGTTTGCTTGGGCTTCGATTCAATCTTCCAACATGGCTTGCCTTCCATGGCTTCTTCACCCAGCAGAGTGTAATCGTTCTGGTTCACGTCGCGTTCTTCCAAATCTTCAAAACTGAAGTCCGTACCAAAGAATCGTGTGGACCGGTCCTGCAGCGCAATGCGCCGATCCCGCGCCAACTCCGGCGTCCACATCCACTGGTCTGAAGCTCTGTCTGGGTGATTAACAATCAACAGTGCCACGCCCTTCACTTCTGCTGGAGCAACAAATCGCAGCAACGATTTGGATTCACCAAACGCGCCATTTCGTTCGTAGGTCCAGCGCTTAGATGATTTCTTGCTGGTCGCCTGGGTCACTTCTAAAACACCTTCGTATCGTTGTGACTGGCTTTGCTGGCGCTTTTGCGACTCTTCGACAATCTGCCGTGCATCCATGCCAAATAAATCCATGCCAAATAAACAAGCTGCGGAGCTAACAACAAGCAACACCTTATTCATATTCAAGAGCCTCCACCAGCGAACCACGAACGGCAGATTCCGCCGGTCCAATGGCGGCTAACAATGCCGCCCCAAGAATCACAGGCAACAGAAAGGCAGCCATGGCCCACGGGTATTTATATTCCAGGCGCATGCCTGCAAAATCACGCGCCGTGAATTCTAAACTGTAATAAAGCGCAATGGCACCCAAGCCTAAACCTAGCGTCAGACCAACCAGACCAATGGCGATGGCCTCCAGCCAAACCGTCTGCCGAATCTGTTTACGGAGCGCGCCGACAGCTTGCAGGACACCCAATTCGCGTCTACGATCCGTAATGGACACGGTAAGTGTATTGACGATTCCTAACACCGCTACAAGCACTGCCACGGCCAATTGAATGTATGTCAGACCAAACCACTGATCGGTAATCTTCACCACATAATCGCGAATATCTTTGTTCGTAAAAACGAAAACTTTCAGGCCAGAGGAAAACCGTTCCAGCAAGGCCTGACGCACCGTAGCCACATCGGCACCGGGTTTCAAATAGATTCGGATCACGTTATAAGTGTCGTCCTTCCACTTTTCCATATACACTTTGCGATCAATCAACACAGTCCCTTTTTGATCGGAATAATCCAAAACAATTCCTACGATGGGAAGCCGCAACGGACCATTTGGCGATTCCAGCTCCATCATCTCTCCCAATTTCAGCTTCTGTAAATTCGCCAGATTGTCCGATAAAATTACACCTTCACCGGCTGCTGCTTTGGGATACATATCTTCATGTCGACCAGCCGTGGCGGGCAACTTTGCTTCACCAGAAATAGCGGCAACGTCCGCCGTAACAATCATAATGGGCTCATTACGATAATTCACACGAACGGTGCGGACCCCTTGGGCAGTGCGCACCCCGTCAATGGCCTTCACCTGATCGACAATTTCTGGCGGGAAATGATAGCTGCGGTCAGATATAGATTGCGACGGCGATAGGAATAGATCTGGATTGAGCCCAACAGACATCCACTGGTTCAACGAATCGTAACTGGCCCGCGTCAAACCGCCAAGGGAAATCACCAGGGCCAACGACAACATGAGTGCCGCCACTGTACCTGACGTTCGGCGTGGCGATTGAATCAAACTATCCACGGCAAGTGCGCCTTCCACCGGGCGAATCAAACGCAGCAGAGGGCGAAGCATCCGCGAGAGCCAGACCGCTGCCCAAGGCGTAACCATAAGGGCCGCCACCACTGCACTTAAATATCCACCATAGAAGAAAAACGGTCCGCCGCCAACCATGGCAAGCCCAATTGCCAATGCTGCAAAAACAACAGCAGCCACCGCGCGCACTCGATTTTCACCAGTAGTCAACTGTTGGTAGCGGCCTTTCTGTAGCGCTTGCACCGGGTCAACCCGTGCTGCGGAACGGGCCGGAATCCAGGCTGCAATCAGACTGGTGAGCACTCCTAAAGCCAGCGAAAATGCTAGCAGTCGGGTATCTGTAGAAAGTTCGTCGGCACGCTGTGCCACACCGTAAATCTCACCCAGAAAATCGCCCAGACCTCTGGCCATACCACGAGCGATCAGTACCCCCAGGGCCACACCTGCTACCGATCCAAACAAGCCCAGGATGGCACTTTCAATCAAAAACAGAGTTTGAATCTGACCTTGGGTGGCACCCAGAGCGCGCAGAATACCAATCTCTTTCCGACGTTGCGTAACGGCAATCGCAAAAGAATTATAGATGATGAACATGCCAATAAACAGCGCGAACAAACTGGTAAGGTTGGCCATCATTCCGTAGACACTGCTCAACGATTCAAACTGCTTTCCACGAGCCGCTGGCGTTTCCACTTGAAAACCTGGGCCTAGAATTTGCTCCAGTTTTTTGCGACCAACATCTACCCCGATTCCTTCCTGCAAGGCAAGGTCAATGCGGTCGAACCGGCGTCCACGTCCAAATACTTTCTGCGCCGCATAGACATCCATCACCGCCAAATTGCCACCAAATGCCGACGTCAATCCGCCACTTTTCATGATGCCGCGCACGGTAAACGTTTTAGGCCCCTGCATGGTTTCCATGAGTATTTTGGAATTAATGGCAAGGCCATTGGCTTTGGCAAATTCACGAGTAACCATCAGCGAATCGGGTTGCGCAAGAAATATCAGGGGATCATCAATCACCGCTTCCCCACCGTCATCCAAATCGTAATCGCGCAGGCTGCTATCGCCGGTCATGTCCACGGCCAATACCAGAATGTTGCCAGGAGTTTTCAACTTGGGATTAATGCTGGCTTCAATCACCGGCACCGCCACACGCACTTCTGGAATGGACTGCACCTTTTCCAGAATCTCTTCGGCAAAGCCCGGCTCACCGGCTGTGATTTGTAGCTCGGTTGCCCCGGCAATGCGATTCACAGTCTTATGAAAA
The DNA here is from genome assembly GCA_043781815.1 of Bryobacterales bacterium. Classification (GTDB taxonomy): domain Bacteria; phylum Acidobacteriota; class Terriglobia; order Bryobacterales; family Bryobacteraceae; genus JANXSF01. The sequence goes on from JAYWBH010000498.1 coordinate 3,385, forward strand.
GCTTCCAGCACAGATTGATTGGCAGTGTGCATTCCAACAAACACAGCCACACCCAACACAATGCCCACCATGGTGAGCACAGTGCGCAACCCATGTTTGCGCGTATACTGCCAACTGATCAGATGCAGGAGTTTCATTTGCGCACATGCTCCCGACGTAGGTCCTCAATGACCAGGCCATCGCGCAGAGAGATTTGCCGACTACAACTATCGGCAACTCCTCGATCGTGCGTCACCACCAGAACCGTCGCACCCAGACGCTCGTTCACGTCGCGCATCAGCTTTAGGATCTCAGCACCAGTGGCCGAATCCAGATTGCCAGTTGGTTCATCGGCCAACAAAACTGGCGGATAAACACTCAGTGCCCTGGCGATGGCCACACGCTGCCGTTCCCCACCGGACAGCTCTTCGGGCAAGTGGTCCAGCCGATGGTTAAGGTTCACCAGACCCAACAATTCCAATGCACGTTCGCGAATTTTTGTGGAGGGCCAATTGCGAAGATGCAAAGGCAATGCGACGTTTTCAATGCAGGACAATGTGGGCAGCAGATTGAAGAATTGGAAAATGAAGCCGATTTTGTCACGCCGTACGCGGGTTAAATCGTCGTCATTCAGTCCGCTCAGAAGTTGACCATCCAAGCGGATATCTCCAGCAGTGGGCCGATCCAACCCGCCGATGAGATTCAGCAAAGTGGATTTGCCTGATCCGGACGGACCAACCAGGGCAACCATTTCGCCCTTTTCAATTTTCAAATTAACTCCAGCAAGAGCAGTCACGCGCTTCTTGCCTTCAAAGTGCTTCTGCACCCCTGTCAGCTCAATCATAAGAATTTTGGAGGGGACCCTAAATCAATAGGATGACACAAAGGCCGCCAAAGGCTCATAATTTAGGTTGTTCATATGGATCGGTTCACACAATCTGCGCTTCTAATTGCCTTGACTACAGCGGCGGCTTTGGCCTTGCGGCAATGGTGCATCCATGTGCTGAAAAGCAATGCCATCAGTGAATCTGCCCCGGCGGCATTGCTGGCGCGTGCTTTGAAAACGCCTTCCCTGCTGTGGTGTTTTGCTGCGGC
>JAYWBH010000499.1:0-13128 GCA_043781815.1 Bryobacterales bacterium
TTCTTTGTCGGGAAACATTTCCGCCAGCCAAGCCACGGCCGCCACAAATTCTACAGAAACACCAATGAAAGTGAGGCAGCGGAAGAATAACAACATTTCAAGCGAAGAGGAAAAACCTGCTGCTAAGGATGAGAAGGTGTAAATTAAAATGCTCCACACCAGGACCCGTTTACGACCCCACAGGTCAGTGAGGTAGCCCCCCAGCATCCCGAAAATTCCACCGGCGATGGCCGGAACATAGAACAGATATCCGGTCCAATCATTGAATTGTAGAGTGCCCGGTTTTAGACCGCCAATTTCCAGCAGCGCTGGTTGCACAATAAGGGGCAACACCAGCAAAGCATAAATGTCGAAAGCGAAACCCACGGCCGCCACGACGCAGATCAACCATTGAACGGGAGTCAAACTCTTGCGCATTTGCATTAGCTTAACCTAACTGGACAGGGAAAAGTATTTTTCAATGGTGGCGTGGGAAGGTTTTGGCGTGCACAGCGATACGATCCAGATGAGCAATGACGAGATTACGGTCATGGGCACTACTGGAGAAAAGCCGAAAATAGCTGTCCCTCCCGGCGTGCGCGTGAGCACTTCCCAACCATTCCACTGTAAGAAAACGATGGAGGGTCCGGGTGCTGGGGCGGGGATTGCAGATTGAAATGCTGCAATGCCGATGACTGAAGCAGCAACCCAGACTGACGCGGCAAGTGCCCCCCACTTTGTACTTCCACGCCAAAAAAGTGCAGCGATTAATAAGGGACTCAGGGCGGAGTATCCGGCAAAGGCGAACTGAATCGCCAGGTCAAAAATATTGGCTTTCACAATGAGGGCCAGACCGTAGGCAACGGCAGTGATGCAAACGATGAAAGCACGTCCAACGGTCACCTGGGCTTGTTCGCCGTATCGTTTCGTGCCGCCATAGTATGCAAAAAAATCTTCAGTGAACATGGTGGAGAGTGCCAGAATTTGTGAATCACTAGCCATCACTGCGGCCATGATTCCGGCACCTAACAAGCCCGCCAACCAGATGGGAGCGTAACGGTCCAGCAGGATCAGCATCACATCGTCAGCATTGGTTTTGCCGCGCAGATCGTCGCGCTGTTCAGGAGTCATACTGGCACCTTGCGTTGCGAGTAGGCTGCGGGCTTCCTGTTTTGCTTTGATTGCCGGGATGTCTGTGGACCGGTTGGCCGCCACACCTAAAAATACGCAGGGCAACCAGATGAGCAAAATGCAGATGGGATACAAGATCACCGTTTTTTTGAATTGCGCCATGTGCTTTGCCGTTAAGCAGAATATGGAAATGTGGGGAAAAGCGATGGCTGAAAGTGGATTGAAGGTATAGCTGAGAAAGAAGAGTGGTGAGACGCGTTCGCGCGTCAATAAAGGCGCTGTCCGGGCGTTTGCAGCCAGGGCATTGATAGTTTCGCTGAACCCTCCCATGCCGATGCCGATCACGATTACGGCAATGGTTCCAAAGCCTAAAAACAAAATGGTTTGAAAGGTATTTACCCAGGCAGTGCCGCGCATGCCTCCGAAGAAAACGTAGCTCATCACCACACAGGCGACCACTAGCCCACCTAGCCAGTAAGGAACCAGACCACCGCTGATGACATTCAGTGTGGTTCCGCCGCCGATCACGCCGATGACAATATAGGGAATGAGCAAGGCGGATTGCAGCAGGAAAATAAACGTTCCAATATGGCCACACTCCCAGCGATCGCGGAAGATTTGCACGGGTGTGAAGAATCCAAATTTCTTTCCTACGGCCCACAAGCGAGTTCCGACAAAGAGTAATAGAACGGGAACAATAAACGCTGAGGAGGAAGCCATCAGACCAAATGTCACAATGCCATTGTTGAAAGAAAATCCGCTGGAACCAAGAATGGCGAAGGCAGTCATATGGGTTCCGAATAGGCTTAGCAAAAACACGTATGGACCCAATGATCGGCCTGCCAAAAAATAATCTTCGGCAGTGCCGCCGGTTTGTTTGCGGCGAAAAGCAAAGATGCCAATGTAGAGGACGGCTACCAGGTAAACAGCAACGAATATTGTGGGAATCAACGAGGGCGCTCCCCAGGTTCCACCGGATCGGTGGCTTTTTCAAGATGGGTAGGCCAGGCGATTTTGACCAGTATCCACAGTACTGCGGAACAAGCCAACGTGTAGATGGCGTGATACCAAAGGCCCACAGGCAAGAAGCCGAAGGCCAGTGGCTGGGCTGTTCGCCAATTCCAAAAATCCTGATGCAGGGCGTAGAACGCCAATAGAAAGACGCACAGTCCGATGGTTTTCATTTACTTGATCGCGAACAAGTGTTTTTCCCCGCGCAAATAAATACGACCGTCAGCGATGGCTGCCGATGCGTACACCGGCTCACCTACGGAGTTGACGGCTAATATTTCATGTTCAGGGCCAGCTTTGATGATATACGTATCGCCATCCTCGCTGGTTATCAATAGTTTTCCATTGGTAGCCACAGGTGATCCGGAAAAAGTGGCCGGTTTGGACGGACGCTTGCCTTCGTACTTCACGGTACCGGTTTCAGCATCAAAGCAAGTGATCAAGCCTTTATCAGACATGATGTAGTAATAATCGCCATAGAGGATGGGTGAAGGAACATAGGCGGTACCTTTTTCATAGGACCAGACAGGCTTCACATCCCCTGTTCCACCCAGCTTTACGGCGTATGTAAATTTCGTAGGATAGCCAGCGGCCAGAAAGGCCAAACCATGGCCAATCACCGGAGTGGCAATGGCATTTCCTTTCACACCAGGCCCTCGCCACAATTCCTTGCCGGTTGCTGGATCATAGGCCACTACCGCATCGTTTGCAGTGGTGATGAGTTCCTTGCGACCTTTGAATTCGGCAATGACAGGTGTGGACCAAGTTACAAATAACTTTTCTCTTGCAGTGCGCCAGACTTGTTTGCCGGTGCGTTTGTCGACCGCTACAATGTGTGAGCCCTTGGCTTCGCTATCATCGCACTGCAGGAAAATAAGATTGCCATCCATGGTGGGGGAAGTGCCCGGTCCCATGCCGATGGCCTGCACTTTTTCGGTCTGATAAGACCACAATAGTTTTCCAGCGAAGTCGTAAGCGTAAAGCCCTTCATTACCAAAGTAGGCGTAGACGGACTTGCCATCAGTCACTGGGGTGGGTGCGGCATAGCTTCCCTTCTTGTGTTTGTTATCGAAGACGTTGCCTTCATAGGCGGTTTTCTGCCACAGAATCTTACCTGTCTCACGATCAAGAGCCAGCACCATCAGACGATGCAGCTTATTTGCACCGGTGCTGTCAGGATGCAGAAACTCTGAGCCTTCCATGTGATGGATTGGCGCTTTATGCCCCGCTGGCGCGTCACCCGCATCCATTTCAGCAGTGACGAAAATACGATTCCCCCAAATTACGGGTTGAGAATTTCCACGACCAGGCAACTCAGTTTTCCAGGCAATGTTTTTGGTTTCGCTCCATTCCATTGCAATAGCGGGTCCAGTGGCGATGCCGCTGGAAGATGGGCCACGCCATTGAGGCCAATCGGCAGCGAAGATGGACAGGGGAAAGAGCAACAGTAGGTGCAGGTTTCGCGAGAGCATTATTTCAATCATACGCGGGAGTGAACATTGCCTGATTGAAACACCAAAAATAAATCATTGCGGCGATGGACGATTTATTTCGCAAGACTGCTTCACTTGACGCAACATTTCAGTCCGGATGAACCCGCTAAAAGGTTTGATGAATGTCCAATAGCAGCGGAAGAAGAAACGTTCCGGGTTGCGCAAGCAGTGCACTCTGGTTTCAGTGGAAAGTAGTGTGCCCTGGGATTGTTCGGTCAACAGAAAGTTGAAAGCAGCTTTGCCATAGGCCGGGTCATTGAATGGGATGAACTGGCTGGGTTGAATTTTGAGGCGTCCACCGCTGGGTGTCCAGAACCTGCCGATTAATCCTAAAACGACTTCTTTATTTGGTGCGTCGTCTAATAACAGAAATCCCGATTGCCAAAACTGTTCTAACGTGATGGCCTGCACAGGTCCACCACCAGCACGAAGCCAGAGCAAAGCTCGGACCAGTCGTGAACTGCGAAAATCCATGGTCTTTAAGGTTTCGTAAACCTGTTCAGGAGATGCGCGAATCAAGGTTTGATGGTACGCTCGTACATCGTAGTTGGGCATGACTTCATCAAGAGTCATTGCTTATTTTTTCTCATGAAATGGAGGCCTTGCAATGCGTCTTTCCGGTAACGTGATACTTCTGATGATCCTTGGATTAATGCCTATGTTTGCACAGATGAGTAGTAAGAAATCAATGAGCCTGGCTGCGGCCAAGGAAATTGCCGCTGCGGCGGAAGCGGAAGCCCGCAAGAACAATTGGAATGTGGTCATCGTTATCCTGGATGACGGCGCCAACCTGGTTTACCTGCAACGCATGGATGGCACGCAGATTGGAAGCATTGAAGTGGCCCAGGCCAAGGCGAAATCAGCGGTGAACTTTAAACGTCCCACCAAGGTTTTTGAGGATGCAGTAGTTGGCGGTCGAATGGCTATTCTGAAACTCCCTGGCGCTCTGCCGGTGGAAGGTGGCATCCCGATCATGATGGGCGATCAGTTGGTTGGGGCAATTGGCATTAGCGGTGTGCAATCGAATCAGGATGGGCAAATTGCAGCAGCCGGTGTGGCTGCCGCTGCCAAGATGAAATGATTCGAACTCTGGACGTAGCACTTCTCCCAGGCGATGGCATTGGTCCTGATGTTATCGCCGAAGCCGTTAAAGTATTGCGTGCCGCTGAACCTCACATGGATGGCGTGCGCTTTGCTTTCACTGAATATTCCGTTGGTGCGGGTGAGTTTCTGAAAAGTGGTGATCCACTTCCGGAAGACACTTTTGAAGCCATCCGCAAGCATGAAGTGATTCTGTTGGGTGCCATGGGACTGCCTGGAGTGCGTTGGCCCAATGGCAATGAAATGGTTCCGCAGATTGATTTAAGAGACAAGCTGGATACCTATTTCGGCTTACGTCCCATTCATTTATATCACTCGCTGGATTCCCCTTTGCGCAATCCTGGGGCGATTGACTTTGCCATTGTTCGGGAAAATTGTGAAGGCCTATTTGCATCGCGTAAACAGACGTTTGATTTAGAAGGGCCGGAAGTCCGCGATACATTGCTGATCACCCGTGTGGGGTCGGAACGTTTGTTTCGGCGGTCTTTCAAACTGGCGGAGCAACGCCGAAAGAAAGTGACGCTGATTGACAAGGCGAACGTGTTGCCTTCCATGAGCTACTTCCGCAGCATTTTTTACGGCATTGCGAAAGAGTTTCCTGATGTTGAAACGGAACACGTTTATGTGGATGCCGTCACGCTGTACCTTTTGAGTCGACCAGCTTCATATGATGTGTTAGTTACTGAAAACATGTTCGGCGATATTCTTTCCGACATGGCCGCTGGCCTGATCGGCGGTATGGGCATGGCTCCTTCAGGAGACATCGGCGATAAGCACGCAATTTTTCAACCCTCGCATGGTTCGGCACCCGATATTGCGGGGAAGGGAATTGCCAATCCCACGGCGACCATCCTTTCCGCAGCGATGATGTTGGATTGGTACGAAAGCCCGCAGACCAGCAAAGCTGCGCGGTTGATTTATAGTGCTGTGGAGAAAGTTTTTGCTGATCGTGCGAACCGTGGGCCAGATCTGGGTGGATCAATGAAAACCTGGGATTTAGGCGATAAAATTGCTGATTTGGTAGCACGGGGATGAAGGATGGGTATTCGCTTTATGACACGCACACGCACATTGGCAATGCTCGTCATAGTGGGCGGACTTTCACGGCGGAACAGATGTTGGCGGTGATGGATCGCACTGGAGTGGATCGGGCGCTGCTGATTCCATTCCCGGTGGTGGAAGATTTCCGAGCTGAACATGATCTGATTGCGAGCGCGGTGAAGCGATATCCGGATCGATTTGCTGGGGCTGCCTGCCTTCCGCCATTCATCCCGCTGGAAGAGTTTCAAGGGGAAGTGAAGCGTTGTTCCGAAGAACTGGGCTTTGTTGCGATGAAGCTTCAGCCGATGTACCATGCCATTAATCCACTGTCTGCCCGGCATGATTTCTTCTTTGAAGCGGCTGTTACCAATCACTTGCCGTTAATTGTCCATACAGGTGCCGGGGCTCCACTGGCGCTTCCTTCGCTGTACATTCTGACTGCACGAAAGTTCCCGGAACTGAACATTATTTTGGGCCATGCAGGCGGAGGAATTTATACGGCTGAAGCGATTGTGGCCGCCACGATTTGTCCAAATATCTACATTGAAGTATCTACGATTGCTCCGCATCACCTGATGGAAGTGTTGCAGCATGTGCCTTCCTCGCGAGTAATGGCCGGGTCTGATTTGCCGGAAAGTATGGAATCGGAAATGGCCAAGGCTCTGACACTTCCGATCAGTGCCGATGCCAAACGGGACATCAGTTGGAATACGGCGCAACGACTGTTTCACGGTAAGTCCAGTTGATATTTTTGGCATAGCGAAACCAGGTCTGCCGCCAATGGCGCTTCAAATATACGGCTGCCGCTTTTTAAGTCGAACTCCAGACGCAGGGCATGCAAGGCATGTCGTGGCCAATCCAAAGCTGCGGCCAATTCTGGAGTATAGCCGGTGTCAATGAATCGTAAAAACAGTGTTTCATCGCCACCGTAAATTTTGTCTCCAACTATTGGATGCCCCATCCATTCTGCATGCACTCGGATTTGGTGCATTCTGCCGGTTTGAGGTTTTACTTTGGCCAAAGTGAACCCATGATGGCTAGCTACGGGATGGAATTCAGTAATAGCGGGCTGACCATGGGGAACCACGGCCCGTCGAATGAAAACCTTGGCGTCAGGGTGTTGGCCTATGGGTTGATCCACGGTAAGGTTCTGTTTCAATTCACCGCGCAGAATGGCCAGATAACTTTTGGTGACCATCCTCCGCTCAATGGCTGTTTGCAATTCGGAAGCGGCTGCGGGGTGCTTGGCGAATATCACCACGCCACTGGTTTCCCGATCTAACCGCGAGGGCATGTGCAACCGCTCCAGACCCAGGTATTCACGGCAGGCACCGACCAGGCTGGACCACGGGCCATGCTTCGATGGATGGCAAACCACCAATCCGGGCTTATTGACGGCCAACACATCAGCATCGTTATGGACGATCCACGATTCAATTTCTTCGGGGGTGATTAGCCATCCCCAATCGGTTACAGGCATTGAGGTGTTAAAAGCGAACGTGCAGGCATGCAGCCCATCATAATGGAAGTGTGCAACTTCCGCACTTTGTCAGAAACTATATTGAGCAACAGGCGTACGGCGTGTCGCTGACTGCCCTTGAAGCGGCGGCAACGGAATTGTCTGATAACTATCGTGCGGCAAAAGACACTTCCCGGATTCGGACGAATTTCAAGGCACTGGCTTACTTAGCGTCTCGAATGCCCGCTACTTTTGCCGTTGCCCATGTGGTGCTTGCTGAAGTAGCTTCCCATTTGCCTGACATCACCAGTGTTCTTGACCTGGGTGCTGGGACGGGGGCGGCTTCCATTGCGGCGCAGCAGGTGTTTGGGTCAGATACTGCCCTGACGTTGATGGACACCGATTCGGCATTTTTTTCCGAGGCGAAACAGTTGCTGCCCGATTCCAACTTTATTCACACGGACCTTGTCGGCAGGGCGGAATTGCCGGTTGCCGATCTGGTAATCGCCTGTTACGCTTTGGGAGAATTGAGTGAGAGTGAGAGGAAGGCCGTGTTGGAGCGGGCTTGGGCAGTGTGCGGGCAGGCATTGGTGGTGATAGAGCCCGGGACCACCAAAGGCTTCCGGAACATCCTGGCGATGCGCGATGAGTTGCTGGGGATTGGGGCGCATCTGTTGGCGCCGTGCCCACATTCGCTCGCTTGTCCAATGGTCGGGCCGGATTGGTGTCACTTTTCGCAACGAGTGGAACGATCCGCTCTGCATCGACGGTTGAAGCAAGGGACCATGGGCTACGAGGATGAGAAGTATAGCTTCGTGGCTTTTTCCAAGGTCCCGGTGCAGCAGGCGCAAGCTCGCATTGTGCGCAAGCCCATCTATCATCCTGGATTTGTTGAGCTTACTATGTGTCTGCCAAATGGAATTGAAACGGTAGGCGTTAAGAAGAGAGAAAAAGATCAATATCGGTCTGCCCGACGTGCACTGTGGGGATCGCCGTGGCCGTATAAGTCTGATGCTCTGAACCGCTGACCGCCAATCCACGTTATTATTAGTTAATCGAATGAATACGATCGAGTCGAGCGAAAATCCGCCCTGGAAAGCAATTGCCTGGTTCGGGCTGTTCCTGGTGCTGGCCTACTTTCCGGTCCTGATTGGACTGGTGAAGCACTGGAACACTGATGACGATATGGGCCATGCCTTTTTTGTGCCTTTAGTGGCGGCTTATGTTGCTTGGGATAACAAGAAGTTCTTATTCAGTCTTAAGCCAAATCCCTCTATTCTTGGCGTACTTCTGATGCTTTGGGGAATTGCACAACTGTACATTGGTTCACTTGGTGCGGAATTCTTCCTTCAGCGAAGTGCATTGCTAATTTCCCTGGTTGGGGTTGTTCTGGCGACGGGCGGATGGCCCTTGCTGCGCGCTTTATTCTTTCCGCTCAGTTTGCTGATTTTCATGATCCCCATCCCGTCAGTAATTTATAACCAAATCACTTTCCCGCTGCAACTATTTGCTAGCAGCGTTGCGGAAAACGTTTTGCTGCTGATGGGCATTCCTGTCCTGCGCGACGGCAATGTTTTGGAACTGGCCAGTCAGAAGTTATCGGTGGTTGAAGCGTGCAGTGGCATTCGCTCTTTGTTGTCTCTATCTTTTTTGTCATTGGTGTATGCCTACTTTTTCGACAAGCGTCCCATGATGCGTCTGTATTTACTGCTTGCCACCATCCCCATTGCGATCATTGCGAACGCAGGCCGCGTGACCGCCACAGGTGTGTTGAGCGAGATTGATCCAAAACTAGCACAAGGTGTTTTTCACGAAATGGAAGGATGGGTAGTGTTTGTGATCGCAGGAATTCTACTGGCGTTAACTCACCAGCTTTTCAGTTTCATTCTGAATTGGCGTGAAAGAAAGTCTCAAGCTGTTCCCATCTAAAGGAATTTTGCAATGCAATTTCTGAAATCCCGTTTTGCCATCCTCATTACGCTGCTTCTTGTGGTGCAGGCCATTGGTGCATTCGCTATTGAAAAACGCAGTGAAAATTCACCTGCTGCGCCTCCGTTGAGTGTTTTTCCCGCAGTGTTCAATAGTTGGCGCATGATACACGACTATCCGCTTGAGGATGAAGTTCAAAAGGTTCTGAAAGCCACTGATTATTTGAATCGTGATTATGTGGACGGCAATGGAGTAGCAAACCTTTATGTGGCTTATTTCAAATCGCAGAGAAGCGGCGTAGCACCGCACTCACCAAAAAACTGCTTACCTGGAAATGGTTGGGTCCAGGAATCAAATGAAATCACTCACGTTAGCGTTGCAGGTCTCCCGGACATTGAATTGAATCGTTACGTTGTGCAAAAAGGGGATACCAAAAATGTGGTGTTGTATTGGTATCAGTCACGCCAGCGCACGGTGGCTAGCGAATATACGGCTAAGCTATATGTAATTGCCGATGCGATGAAGTTGAATCGTACCGATACTAGTTTGGTGCGTGTGATTGCACCTGTTTTTAATGGCGACATTGCTCGGGCTTCGGAAGTAGCGGTCCACTTCACTAAAGACGTGTACCCGCAGCTTGTGAAGCAGCTTCCGCAATGATCTGGTCTTAATTCGCTTCTTAAAGATGTGTTGTTAAAATAGACAAAGGCGGTGGAAGATTTCTCTTCCACCGCCTTTTAGTTGGACCCACCCCTGGTTAGGTGATGGATATGTTGAAGGTCACGATGCCTGTTCCGGCAAGTGCGGCCCCTGCTGCCACAGTTCCGTCAGTTGCGGTAACCGTGACACTTCTAGTTCCGGCAAGCGCTCCGTTGGTTGTTGCCACAATTCCAGTGCTGGAACCGATAGTTAACCAGCCCAAAGCGGCACTGGTGGCGTCAAGCGTGTAAGTGATGCTGCCCGTATTGCCGGTTGCTGACACGGTGGTCAGGTTGGCGTTCACCTGACTGTTGGTTCCAGCAGACGGCGCGGTATTGGCAACTAAGAGAGCAACCACAATGTCGAAGGTGGCAGAACCGGTTAACGGGGTTCCGCTAGTCGAATCTGTTGCTGTAATTGTGACGTGATACGTGCCTGCGGGTGTTGTACCCGAAAGACTGAGTACCCCACTACTAACGTTGATCGTCATACCGGCGGGTATGGTGACCGGTGAGGTGATGGTGTAGGCGTAAGGGAAAGTTCCGCCAGTTGCTGAAGCCGTGGTTAAGGTGGCATTCACTGTACCGAACGTCCCGAAGTACGGTGCCGAACCGGTGGTTGTGGCAACCAGACCGCCCGCAATGGTCAAAGTGAATGTGACCGTATCCTTTACTGGGATGTTTGCTGAATCCGTCGCCGTAATGGTGAGGGCGTAGGTGCCTGCTGTGTTGGCAGCAGGGGTTCCAGCAATTGCTCCAGTAATTGTATTGAGAGTAAGGCCAGTTGGTAACAGGCCTGAAGTAACGGAGTAGCGATAGGGGGAAGTGCCTTCTGTTGCAACCACCAGGTTATTGGTGGTGGCCCAAACTGCGCCCACTGTTCCGCTGCGCGTGCTTTGCGCAATTACCTTTAACCTGGGTGCCACCCAAACCGTTGCCCCAGCTTGACTGGTTACAAGATTGGATGTAATGACCACTGGCAACTGCACTGGTGCAGTGATTGTGCTCAAGGTTGCCCCCAGGACGTCAGTGAATGGTCCTGCTGCAGAGCCAGGAAGTTTGACGTTCATCTGGTACAGACCTGCAATGGAACCGGCCACCCATCCGGCGTAAGTAACCGTTCCGGCAACGCCGCCAATGGTGATGGTGGGAACGTTGGCAGAACTGGAAAGGATGCATGGACTCAAGCGTCCTGCAGCCAGCAAAGACGACTGGATAATCAGGCCGTCGGCGGTAGTCAGCGAGCCTCCCGTCAGGGTGTTTAATGAGGAGACGTAGTTTGCCGCTGAGATGCAATCGGTTGACCAGGCACTGCCGCCCGCACTTGCGTTACTGGCAGCGGAATCTGGTGCTCCAAGACCGGTGACATACAGCAGAACGGTACTGGAATCGGTTGCCGTGGATCTCATCCCAGCTTCGTTTCCGACACCAACTAGAGAATAGTCAGAGGAGGAAAGTACCGCTGCCTGACCCTGACCGTCAGCTCCAATAGTGAAGATTCCAGGATTCGTGGCCACAATATTGACCGGGAAAACTGCACTACTTAAGAGAGTAGCGCCCGATCCGTATCCGAAGGACACCACCATGTCCACAACCGTCCCCACTCGGGAAAGTGTGGCTGATGGAACCAATACGTTGATTTGATTGTTGGTCGCAAACAACAGGTTGGCGTTGGCAATCAAAGTCGGAGAAGACCCGTGGGTTTGGAACTTCACCGAAAGTAGCCGTTGCGTTGCACCGCTGGCATCAGGACTCAATGTGGTGGGATAACGCAATGCCGAATCAGGGAAACCATAAAGAATCTGACTGCTGCTGCAACCTGTGCCAGCGGAAGTACAGAAATTGGTTCCAAAGACGCTAATCAGATCGAAAGGAGCCACCGATTGTGTTGTCCCAGGGTTTACCTGGACAAAGGATGCCGAACTGGTGACCTCCTGGACAATGGGTCCGTTGCCAATACTAAGAACGGCGGTTCCGGTTGGAATGGTGCAAGTCAATCCGATTGGATTGCACACTCCAATGCTTACCGAACCACCAGTGCCAGTAGGTGAAAAAGGCAAATAGGCATCCGGTGTTGTAGGAACCGTGATGGTTAGAATCATGTTGGATGGGTTCACTACATTCCATGAAATGTTGGTGTCAGTAATTAATACACCGGCGACAACCACCCCGACTCTGGTGCGCTGACTCGGATTGGAACTTGGAACGAAGCCAGTACCACTCAGGACCACGGTGAAACTTTGGCCCGATGCAGCAGTAGGAAGACTTCCTGGGGAAATCCCGCTTACCGTAGCTCCCGGAGATTGAACCGTAAGGCTAAAGGTGACCACCGTTGTGGATGACGGATTGCCCCATGTCAGAGTCACTGTTCCAGTGAGCGTCGTCCCAGGCTGCGCGGCTGCCAGCACTGCGGGATCAAAACTAATCGCGATCTGCGTTCCAAAGCTATAGGCCAGACCACTCTTTTGGTTGGCGCTAATGACCGGTGCCAGCGCGCCACCAGATACCGCTGTATAGGAAATTGGCGAATCGGTGGAAACAACTGTAATGACCGGACTAGGCGCTGTCTGCCCCACCGTCCAGGAGATATTTCGGGTGGTCCCTTCGGCAACTGAAAGAAGCGGCGCCGGGTTTGTGATCAGCAGCGAAATTGGAATAGCGAGATCGCCTAAACCAGTTACCTTTAATAGAATGCTCGCACTGTAAGTTCCTGGGGCCAACGTATCGGCCACCGTTGTGGAACTGAAACGGATTGCCTTCGGCACTCTACCAGATGTTGTATCCACCGTGAGCCAGATGGGCAAGGTGCTGGTATCGACAGTGAAGAATGGAGCTGGAGTCGCTAACGAAGTTACATTGACGTCTACATAGCCAGCCGTGCCCGCACCTTTCACGTAGGACAGTTTGGGAACTGTCGGAGAAATCACCAGAGGGGTTGGTGCTAATACCTGTAGCGTCACAGCGATGTTCTTATCAGGTCCAGGCGCGTTCAATAAGTGCACCGTGGTTGTATTACTGCTGGCCACTGCAAATGCGCCGCATCCCGATGCCGCTTGCACCGTGAAGTTGGTGGCGGTGGCCGTAGCCGTTCCCCCCGATGTGGGCGTGACGGTAAGCCAAGAAGCTACTGGACTGGTAACAGTGTCTACAGTAAACGGAGTGCCGCCTGTAGCGGCTGAAGTAATGCTCACAGTCTTTGCTGGTCCAGGCGTATAAACGCTTCCGTTCTTAACGCAAGTAATCGTGGCTGAAATTGGGGATGCCACAAGAGCACTTGCCGAGGCTG
>JAYWBH010000500.1:0-13127 GCA_043781815.1 Bryobacterales bacterium
GGACCAAGGGATTGCCGACCACGCCAACTGTTCCTTCTTTGGGGAGAAGCGCGATAAAATCGTCGCCGGTGGCAAGTACGCTTTATCCTCTAACAACGCGTCTTTCATGACTGGCGAAGTGGCCAGCCGCCTTGCCCCGGTGGAATACTTTGTACCCGGAGGCAGCCGCACTTACTCGCAGCAGCAACTGGATCAACGGGGCACTATTGATCGAAATCTATTCGGTGAAATGCAGAAAGCAGGTGTCACCCCGGCTGACCGCACCAACGATTTTGAATATATTCGTCGCGTCACACTGGATCTTACAGGTCGCATCCCTGACCCGCTTCGCGTGCAATCCTTCCTGGCCGACACTCGCACAAACAAGCGCGAACTGCTGGTAGATGAATTACTAGCTAAGCCGGAATGGACAGATAAGTGGGCCATGTATTTCGGCGACTTGTTAAAGATCGTATCGCGCAATGCACAGATTCCACGCTACCCCGAGGGTGTTTCCGCTTTCCAGAAATGGATTCGCGATTCTCTTACTTCCAACAAGCCCTACAATCAAATGGCTACAGAGCTGATCACAGCGACTGGAACCGATAGCTACACGCAAGGTGAATTGAATTTCATTGTTGGAGGAGTGGTCACTGGTGGTCCGCAACAGGATATTTGGGATTCCCAAACAGTGCTCATCTCGTCCAGCTTCCTGGGCATATCTCATCTGAATTGTCTGCTTTGCCACAACGGTCGCGGCCATCTGGATTCCTTAAGTGTTTGGGGCCGCAACGCCACCCGGCAACAGGCTTGGGGCATGTCCAGCTTCATGGCCAAGACTCTTGCATCGCGTACCAGTGTCGATCCGGCAAATAACAACCAGCCGTATTATTGGGCCGTCAATGAGGATCCTCGCTTTCGAACGGATTACCCGTTGAACACTACAACCGGAAATCGTCCAGCGCGGCAGCCCATTGGGACACTATCAACGATTGCTCCGCTGTTTATGTTTAGCGGACGCGGAGCGAAGCCTGGAGAAAACTATCGGGTGGCATTTGCTCGTGAAGTGACCACTGACTTTCAGTTTTCAAGGGCAGCAGTGAACTATATGTGGTCGCAGTTTTTTGGCAAAGGCATTGTGGAACCTGTCGACGGATTCGATCCGGCAAGGTTGGACCCGAACAATCCGCCTCCTGATGGATGGGCCATTCAGCCCACCAATCCACAACTGCTCACCGAACTCGCACAGGACTTTATCAACAGCAAATACAATCTGAAAGGCCTGATGAAGCAGATTGTCACTTCCGACGCCTATCAACTTTCCTCACGCTATAACGGCACTTGGGATGCATCCTGGGAAAAACTATTTGCGCGCAAATTCGTTCGCCGACTTTGGGGAGAAGAGATTCACGATGCCGTGGTGCAGTCCAGTGGATTGCTTCCTGTTTATAACCTGCAACGCGTCTATCCAAATTCATCAGCCACGGAAAGTTGGGCTATGCGTTCGCCGGAAACCGTTGCCACCCCTGACAACAACGGCGCGGTTTCCCGCTTCCTTGATTCCTTTCTGAGAGGCAACCGCGATGATGAGGATCGTCAGCCCGATGGGTCCATTTCGCAATCTTTGAGTTTGATGAACGACGCATTTGTGATGACCCGTATCCGCGGCACTGGCAACGGTAATTTGTTGCTGGTGAAAAACCTCAGCCTTGCTGACGATGCATTGATCAACACCTTGTTCCTAAATGTTCTATCGCGCTATCCCACCGCTGCAGAAATGACAGCATCGCAAGCGCAGTTGAAATCCGGTACGCGCACCCAGGCGGCGGAAGATATGCTGTGGTCGCTCTACAACAAAGTGGATTTCATTTTTAATTACTAGGGAGAAACTATCATGATTTACGGCGAAGATAAACACTCAAAAATTCTTGAACGCAGGCCGCTGAACCACGCCACGTTCTCCCAGCAACCACACCTTTCCCGACGTCGTTTCTTTGAAATTGCAGGTGCGGGTGTCACCGGTTCTTATCTGTTAGGTAGTGCCAATGTGCACGCCGCCGATTCCCGGCCATCGGTCACAACGCAAAGCAAAGCCAAGGCCTGCATCTTTATCCTGATGACCGGAGCGCCCAGCCATACGGATACTTTCGATTTGAAAATGGTGAACGGCATCACCCCCAGCAAGTTTACGCCGACCATGATCAACGGCATCAACTGGCCGCAGGGGCTGTTTCCGGGCATTGGCGGGCAGCTTTCGAAAGTGGCCATTGTTCGCTCCATGCGCGCCTGGGCGCTGGTCCACACCTTGGCCCAAACCTGGACGCAAATCGGGCGTTCCCCTGCGGCTGCGTTGGGTGACGTTGCTCCCAACGTGGGCAGTGTCGTGGCTCTTGAAAAGGAACGCGAACGCACGGTTGGCCAAGTGTTTCCCACTTTCCTTGCATTGAATTCGGGCAGTGCCATTGGACCCGGTTATCTTTCGGCTAATTACGCGCCCTTCAAAGTGATTCCGGCCAACAACGGACTTACCAATACAACGAATGTGGACGGTGCTGGACGCCTGGATAGCCGTTTGCGTTTTCTGCATTCGATAGACGATCCGTTGCGAGTCAACTCGCCATTGGGTAAGGCTCCACAAGATTATGACGCATTCTATTCAGCGGCTCGTGGCATGATGTACAACCCCAGCGTGACCACTGCTTTCTCCTATTCCGCAGCCGATAGTATCCGCTATGGAGGTTCCGGTTTTGGCAACGCCTGTCTGGTTGCTAAGCAAGTGCTAGCGGCGAATGGGGGCACCCGTTTTATTCAAATCAACCTGGGTAGCTGGGATATGCACAACGATATTTACGGCACATTGAACCCTGCTGGAAACAACTTGTTCACGCTGGGTAAGCAGTTCGACGGGGGCGTTGGCGCGCTACTCGCCGATCTGGAATCGACTGGTCTGCTGAAAGACACATTGGTTGTGATGGTGGGCGAATTCGGTCGTACGGTAGGAGTGTTGTCGGCTACCGAGGGTCGGGACCATTTCGTGCAGCAGTTCGCCGCGTTTGCTGGTGCAGGGATCAAGGGCGGACGCACTATCGGGTCGACTAAACCGGATGGTTCAGACACCGTGGATTTCGGTTGGAAGTACAATCGCTATTTCCGTCCTGAGGATTTGCAGTCGACAGTTTATTCGGCATTGGGCATTGATTGGACGAAGCAATTGGATACCCCGTTTGGACGGTCGTTCGAATATATTCCAGGGGCAGGAGACGGAGTTTATGCGCCTATGGATGAGTTGTGGGCGTAGGTGGCCAAGATTAATGGCCGCTGATGGACGCCGATGGACGCTGATAACAACAAGTTAAATTTCAACACTTAAAGCTGACTGATGCCTGTCCCAACCTATTCAAGCTAGTGCGGTGGAAAAGTTCATTGCGCTAAGTGGTGATGATGGGGAATTGGGTTCGTTTCGCAAACAGCAATGCTTGGATTTCAGGCCGGATTGGCAGGGGCAAGGTTCGTTGCGGCCGACTTTGGGGTCGGGTCGGACGTAGGGTTGCTGGGTCAATTCTGGGATATTGGGTTCGTTTTGCAGAACTAATTTTAAGCGTGGACTGACGGCTAAGAGTTTGCGGTATTCGTTGAGTAATTTGAGTAAACTGCGTTCGGTGCGGAGTCGGAAGGCGATGAGGCGGTCTACTTCTTTGCTAGCGGATAGTAGCGGGTCCCCTGCTTGTTCGGACAGGCTGACTTCAAGGCAATTAGCTCGCTGAAGGTTCCAGACGGCGAGGATGATCTGGTTGAACAGGGTGTCTTCGACCGGGGATTGGGGGCAGAGTTCGATTTTGTAGGATTGGACAAGGGCGTCGAAATCGCGTAGGTCGTCTGCGGTGAGGAGGACGGCTTGTTTTGCGTAGAAGCCATATTTGCTGGCGTTGGCGGCAGAGCGGATTTTGCCTTGCGGTGTTAGGGGTCCAGTGGAATGCTGGGCGTTAGCGGTGTTGGCGGCGATTTGGGATGCGGATGCCATGGGTTTCTCCTTGGCGCGGATTGTCGCATGGGGAGTGGCGGGTGGGTGGGTGGGTGGTGAGGGTAAGTGGTGGAGGGTGTGTGGGTTGGGGATTTGGAATGGGTTGTGACTGGGGGTTTTGGAAGAAGCTGGATCTGGGTTATTGTTGCCAGTACTGCTGAAAGGTGCCTCCCTTCCGAGCAATGACAAAGTCATCAGCACGTGCAATACAAGGTTTGCCTTTGTAGCTGTTAGCTTCTCTAGCGGCAGAAGACCATGACATAAGTTATTGCGAAGGTTGACTCCTCTTCGGTCGGTAAGAAGTGCTTGCAGATACAAGAGAACATTTTCGTGTATGGCGGTCTTGAAGGTAACCTCGCGAAGCAAGTCATTCAGGATTTTGACGTCCATCGCGCCGTCGATTGGTTTGTTAATAGGCTGTCCAATCAAGTCGAGAAGTGTCCGGAGAGCCTGTTCAATTTGTGGAACTGCCAAGTAGATGAACTTTACTGGATCGTGGGCAAAATATGCTTTTAAAGCTTCCAGAATAGTGGAACGTCCTTTGGGGTCGAAAGCCGGAGATGCAAACAGAAAAGCGGCAACCATTTCAGCATCAAATTTGTGTCGTTCCCAGGCTCGACCTAGAGCGATATCCAAGAACTGAGAATTAAACCTGAGATCCTGCGCAATTTGCATAATCAATCTGCCATCTGGATCCTGATCCACCGTGCCAGCGTTGGCAACGATCCGACCTTCATCGACGATCGTTTGGGAAAAGAGTGAGGAAAGGGGGGACTTCTTTTCAGACTCCCGCAAAGAATCTCTTGCCCGTTGTGCACTTGGGATGAAGGATAGAATGATCCGCGTCAATGACTCATTAGCATCTCCTTCAAGGAGAGGATCAATAATACTATTTAGCTCCTCAGCGCTCACCGTAGTTGACTCCCTGATAGTGCGCAAAGACTCAAGAGCCGTCTTGCCTTTTTCTTGCGAAAGGATCATTGCGCGCGTCGCATCTTCCTTCATATCGCATCCTTTGTATTTCACAATAACAGGTTGTAACCATTCCATCGCCAGTATCGGGTGGGCTCTTGCTGCGCAAGATTCGAAAGCTTGACCCCAACTGCGAACCACCCTCTTGAGGTGCTCTGGTTGTTTGATTCGGTTGTAATGACGTGCCAGCCTTTCACCCGCCCCCTTCGCTTCCCAAGGATCAAACTGTGGGCTGCTTGACTCGGAACATCTTCGAAGGATTTCTTCAAGGACGGTTATTATTTGAACTTCCTCTTTCGAATTTAGAGCAAGACGTTTGTTGCCAAGATCGTTTAAGATGTCAAAGGCGTCGTGCCATGATCCTAGGGAGTCAGGATTAGCGATGGCGTCATTTAGCAGATCAAGCAGCATCGCCTTGGCCCTATCTATTAGTCCCCTATGCCCAATGTCTAATGCGATCCGAAGCGACCTCCTTGCATAGTCAACAGCGTCCCAAGTATCCTCGTGTAGTTGGGAATCGAAAGTTTTCAGGTAGGCATCAGATGCAATGCGGGCGTATTCCGGGTCCTTGCGTCGACGTGTAATCTTGCAAGTTAGATCCCATACAGCATCGGCGTATCGAGCTCGCAGGACAGGGTGTTTGGCTTCTTTGCTTCGTAGCTGCCAATGCTCCACTATTTCGGCGTCAATCCATCTGATCTCCGAGGAATGAGACAGTGGTCCGAAATGTGTTCCCCAAACGCTCAATTCATCAAAACTTGGGAAGAGATTAAAAACCGCTGTTTCTGCCAAAGTGCCTTTGCGCTCATCTTCAGTCAAGCCTTCCTCGTTCTGGGCACCCAAAAATACGCTGCTTATCCTCAACCGAGGCAACTCGCAATCGAGTTGATCCAATCTATGTTTGACTGAGGTAGGAACTTTTAAGGGCATTTTGTATTGACTAATTATCCCGCTTTCTGTGGCAATCAAGAGAGCAGATCAGCTGGTACCAACAGTTTACTCACAATCAAACTGATAATATTGAAACAGAGGCGTTGCATAGAATGACCGTCAGCATCAGCATTCGACCAGCACTTGAAGATCGGCTTGCAGCGCGTGCTCGCGCTACTGGCCGATCTCTTGAAGATCTTATTCAGACGATACTGGAACGCGAGGCTGCTTTGGTTGAGGCAAATGGTTCTTCCGAGTTGACCGGGGCGGAAAAAGCAAAGGCGTTCCATGAATGGGCCAATAGCTTTCCCGCCAATCTGCCAGTTCTATCGCTTGAAAACGTGAGCCGTGAACAGATTTATCAGCGGGACTAATAGGTGGCTATTCTTGTTGATAGCAACGTGCTGCTATTCAGTATTCAGCCGGACCATCCTTGGCGCCTAGAATCTGTCAAAGCAATTGAAACGCTTCTTGGGACTGAGCTTGTGTGCGTGTTGTTTCAGAATATCGCGGAGTTTTGGAATGTTTGTACCAGACCAGCGGATAAGAATGGCCTTGGTCTCAGCCCACAAGAAACCGAGCAACAATTGAAGCGGCTTGATCCTATCCTGACCGTTCTTCACGATACACCAGAAGTCTTTGAACAGTGGCGCAAGCTTGTCGTTCAACATGCGGTGAAAGGCGTGCAGGCTCACGATGCTCGGATAGCTGCTGCCATGCAGGTGCAGGGAATCAGCCGGATTCTTACTTACAATCCGCGAGACTTTAATCGTTACAACGGGATCACGCCTGTGCATCCTCGGGATATCAGCTAGACGGAGCACCATGTTTCAGTACCCTGCGATTTTTGAGCGAGACCCCAAGGCTGGTAGCTATACCGTTACCTTTCCCGACTTCGGATATGGCGTCACGCAAGGTGCTACGCTCGCGGATGCGGAGGAGATGGCGGCGGATCTGCTGGCGTCGCTCAGGATGGACTGCATGGAGTCGCGTGCTGATTTTCCTAAGGCTGGAAAGAGCCGTGGCAAGATGATTCGACAGGTTACTCTTCCTGCTTTGTTAGATGCCAAAGCCAATTTATATGCGGCTATGCGGGCGGCTGGTGTTCGCAAAGCGGAATTGGCTCGGCGGTTGGGATGCCAGAAGTCGCAGATTGATCGGCTGCTTGATTTTAAGAACTCTACTCGCATGGAGCAAATGGAGGCGGCGTTTCGAGTGCTTGGGAAGAAGCTAGTGATTGATGTCCAGAATGCTGCTTAGCTTGCAGGCGGAATGGCCTACCCCACAACCGCAGTTTTCAGCAGTTGCCGTGCCGGTTTGGATTTCTTTTGCAACTAGGGTTTTGGTTTCGTAGAATTTACTGGGAATACCAAGCGACATCCATATAGAATTCACCAACCTTTGTTGGGTAACTTGTGGTTGAAACACCGCTCCCTCGCGGTCACGCCTCGGTAACATATACCCCAGGCAGAGATTAGCCCCACAGTTCGTGGATTGGGGCATACTCATCCGCTACGCCGGATTGCGGTACGTACTCGAAGCCCCTGCCAAATGGATCGTCGCGACGAATGGTGGTCCAATCGATTCCCATTGCGGAATAAATCGTTGCTTCAATATCTTCGGCTCGGATGTCGCGATTGCGTGACCAGCCGGGGTCTGCGGTGACCGCTCCACGATCATCGGTTGCCCCGATGGCACGGCGTCCGCAGATGCCTGCTCCGGCGAATAAGGCCGATTGTTGCAGGAAGTGATCGCGACCACCGTTGGTGTTCAGCGCTCCAATGGTGCGGCCGAATTCGCCCATTGCGACAATCAACGTCTGGTCGAGCAGATTCTCTTTGCGTAGATCTTCGATCAGCGTGCCCAGGCCGGAGTCGAATTGACGACCCAGCGAATTCACGTTGCTGGGATTCATACCAGTCTGATAAATATTCGAGTGCAGATCCCAACTGCCGACGTTGATTTGAATAAAACGGGTCCCCATATCGGCGCGGATTAGATTTCGGGCAGTGACGCAGGCATTGCCGAATGTGGAGTTGCCGTACTTCAGCCGATCCACTGTATCGGCGGTGAAGGCCTTGGTGATGTCGGCGTTGTACATCAGCTTGCGGGCATTGGAATTCACCAGTTCGTTTTCCAAACTGGCGGCTCCTAAAGTGCCCCCGCGCAGTTCATCATCCAGATCGGCAACCAAGGGAAAGCGCCGTTCGAACACGGCTTGACCACCAGAAAATGTGGTGTTGGGGAGTCCGCCACCGGCGCTTCCGATGAAGAACGGAGCATGATCTGGTGCCAGATATCCTTGTCCAGGACCACCACCGCTATTCAATGCGATGAAGCCGGGAAGAGTTTTGTTGCCCGGACGTGAAGACATTTCAAGAGACACCACCGAACCAATATGAGGCGCGATTTTGGCTAACTGCGAGGTTGGGTTGCGACCGATTTGCAGCCACGTTTGGGACAAGCCGTGCACGGCAGCCCAAGGCTTGATGGACCGCACCAGGGAAACGTTATCGAAGTTTTCGCCGATGCGGGGGAACAGTCCGCGAGGCCAGATGACTCCGTCGTAAGTGGTGGGGTCGAAGGTGGCGGGGAGCCAGGGGCCGGTTTTCAGATCGAAACTATCCACATGGCTGGGGGCACCGGTCATCAGCACGAAGACGCAGAATTTGGCTTTGCCGATGGGAGATGCCGCCGCTTGGGCAATGCCTTCCATGGGGCGCGAGGGCATTAGATAATAACCACCCAACGCACTGGCAGCGTGGCGAAAGAATACACGTCGATTGAGGTGTGGGCGCTTCCAAAACCAGGAGCCGCGAGTCTTGCTCCAATCTTTTCCGAATCGATCTTTCATGGTGTTCCCCTAGTAGTTGAACAGGAAATCGGTCTTTTGCACTAGCGCCCAGGCCAAATCTTCAAGAGCTGCGGAGCGCAATGCGGCGGTGGTGGCTTTACTTAAAAAAGCCATGGCCTTGGTATTTTCGGTTTCCGTTGGGACACGGGCCAGATAGGCTAGATATAGCTCTTCCAGCATTTTTCCGTTGTCGGTGATTTTCAAGATTGCTGCCAAATTAGGGGCAGTTGCCACGCGCGTTCGATTATAAATGAAACCATCATTCATCAATGCCAGGCGTTGTTGAATGGACACTTGCTGGGTGCGCAACTGCGTATCGCGATTGCCGCGCAGGAAGTAATCCATGAACACGCGGGCATTGCCTTGATTGCCTTGTGGTTCAGTGGCATCGGGCATGCGCCAGGCATAGCGCACTGTGTCGGTGCCATAGCCGCCAATGGGATATTCCTGAATCAGACCAGAGGCGTCCATTAATGTATCGTGAATTTCTTCGCCTTCCAGGCGTCGTGCAAAATGGCGGGCGAACAAGGGAACGTATTCCAACTTCCATTCATCGTCGTAACGGGAACTGAGTTGGTAGGCGGTGGAGCTGACCATCAAGCGGATGGATTCGCGGAGACCGTAGTTGGAGTTCACCATGAATGCTGTTAACTGTTCCAGAAGCTCGGGGTGGGTGGCTTGCAGGGTCCAAGGATCTGCGGGCGGATTCTTCGGATCGAGCCGAGCGGGGTCCATTTGATCGACAGGTTCCACCAATCCCATGGTGAACAACTGCTTCCAAATACGATTGGACATGTTGCGGGCAAACATGGGGTCAACTACTAACTGGGAAGCGAAGGCTTCGCGCCAATTTACGCTATTCGATGTTACTTTGCCATCGCGATATTCGGGGGTGAGATTCACCAATGTCCCAACTTTAATTCGGTTGGGGCGATTGCCGTAATTGGTGTTCAGGTCATAAGTCCCGGTGGTGCGATCACTGACGTCGAAGCTGTTGGAATAGGGACTGCCGCCGGGGATATTGCCACGGCCAGTCAAATTGGCGCGGGAAAAGAATGCGGCCATTTTATAGGCTTCCATGCGCGTAGTGCGCTTACCCCAGGCGCTGAGTTGTTCCAGATGGCCACGGCCGTCATGACAAAGCAGGCAATCATAATGCCCGATACCCAAAAACATGGATGCGGCGCGGGAGAAGGCAGTGTCGTAACGATCTTGCACCGGGCCACCTGGGGTGACCGTTTTCACCATGAAATTGTTTTGACCGAAATCGTAATTATTGCCGGAGTTGGCAATCATTTCGTAGGCCATATCCTTGATAGGACGGTTTTCATTGATGGCCATGCGGAAATATTCATAGAAGGCATTGCGACCTTCGTTTTGCAGGTTCACGTTGATGGAAGTGCGGTTGTTTTGCACGAGCTCACCGAACCAGTTGGCCCAACGATAGGTGAAATCGGGAGAATTTAGGAGGCGGTCAATCAGGTCGTCGCGCTTGTTCTCTTTTGGATCGGCGAGGAAGGCGCGGGCTTCGGCCACTTTGGGGGCTCGGCCAATCAGATCCAGGTAGATGCGGCGGACAAATTCGGCATCGGTAGAAAGCGGTGCCACTTGCACTTGGGCTTTTTCCGCTTTGCCGAGAATTTCCTGATCAATGAAATTTACCCAGCGTAAGGAAGAGGGTGGGACAGCGCGGGCACTACGAATCCCAAGGGCTGATTTGGGTTGGAATTGCCGGATGCGGGAGTTGGTGGATTCAATGGCTCGACGCTGGGCGTTGAGGAAATCGTCAGGAGCGTTGCGGAAAGAACAGTTGTCACCGCTGCTTTCGGCACCTAAGCAAGTAAAAGTGGCCGCAGCCAAGAAAAGAGTGGATTTTCCCCAGGACATTGAGACTCCCTAGCATCGATAATACATCTGGTTGAGGCAGGAAGGAAGGACTAAATGTTAAGAATGTAATCTTAAAATTATTTCATTGAAGCGCGTAGGAACCATGGGAGCTTTTTCCAGGGAAATTTAGAAGCTCATAAGAATGAAGCCTCGAATAGAAAGAAAAAAAGTTCTTGCGCTATTGACATAGAATCCATCGTGAGTTACCTTTTAGGTAACACTGAGTGGTGACTTGAGAGTTACCCTCAGGGAATTTAGATGGACATTTCTATCAGCGACAAGCGGCTGCGAAAGGTGGCGCACGACGACGCGGCCTGCCGACGCCAATACGGCGTAGACATGGCGAAGAAGCTCTCGTTACGACTGGCATCACTGCGCGCTGCGGAATCGCTAGCCGATTTCTGGCCACCAAAGTCAGGGCCGGAACGATGTCATGAACTGAAGGGCGATCTTAAGGGAAAGTTCTCGGTCGATTTGAAGCAACCATACCGGTTGCTGTTTCAATCCACGAGTAAGCTAGTCGGGGATGAGGCCGAAGAACAACAGCGATGGAAGTCAATCAAGTCGATTGACATCTTGGCTATAGAGGACACTCATGGATAGCAACACCAGTTTCGAGCCAACTGCCGCCATGCACCCGGGTGAGACAGTACAGGAGTATCTCGACTTTTACGAGTGGTCGCAGCGAGATCTCGCACGGCGCACTGGCCTGACTCCGAAAACAATCAGCGAGATCTGTAATGGGAAAGCACCCATCACGCCGACAACCGCTCTGGCGTTTGAGAAGGCGTTTCAGCGGCCCGCACACCTCTGGCTGAATCTACAGCGGCAGTTTGACGAGGTGGAGGCGCGGCATCGTGAAGAAGTAAAGGCGTCGGGCTGGGACGAGTGGGTCCGACAGTTTCCGCTTAAGGAGATGAGGAAGCTCCAGTTCTCACTGCCGGAAGGCCGCTCCGATGCTGACGTGCTACTGGGATTCTTCGGGGTGACCTCGCCGGCTAGCTGGGCTTCCGTTTGGCAGGCCTCGTCAGTCCGGTATCGCCAAACGCGCAACCAGAACATTCGTGAGGAAGCGATCGCTGCATGGGTCAGAGAGACCGAGATCATCGCTCGTGGCCTGGACCTGGCAGACTTTGACGCTGCTGGACTGCGTACCGCGATCAGCTCGCTACGCCAACTCACTAGGCAGCGATTCGAAACGACCATGGACCCGCTCCAGGAAACCTGTGCCAAGGTCGGTGTCGCGTTAGTCATAGTACCTGCGCTGCGCAATACCGCAATCAGCGGTTGTGCTCGGTGGCTGACAGAGAAGCGAGCCTTGGTCGGACTAACCCTCCGGTACAAGACGGACGATCAATTCTGGTTCACGTTCTTCCACGAAATAGGGCATTTGTTGCTGCACCGGACCAAACGCCCGTTCGTGGTCGATAACGCCGAAGACAGTCTGTCTGACCGGGTAGTCGATCCGGAAATGCAACAGATTGAGGCAGAAGCGAATCGCTTCTCCTCCGATACGCTCATTCCGCCAGCGGCGTTGGGAGCATTCCTGCGAGCTGGTGAGTTCACGAATGAATCCATCCACGAGTTCTCGGATGCGATCGGTGTCGGTCCGGGCATCGTGGTTGGACGATTACAGCATGAGGGCGTGATAGCACTCCACCAGGGGAACGCCCTTAAACAAAAACTTGACTGGCGGTTTGTAAAGGAGGAGTAGGCTATGGTCGGCAAGATCTTCATTACGCGGACAGGCTATGATCCGCAACGCGGAAAGCACGTCAAGGCCAGAGTCGATCTGATTTCAGTTGGAGACAAAGAATGAGTGAAGAAAATTAAGCCGTCAGAATCCTTTATACAGTACCAGCCGTCGCGCAAACGACCCGTTTTGCAATGAACAGCCTATCTTACAGATTCCAGGTTTTGGGGTTTGGGAAATTGTATTGCTAAACCTCCATGCATCGAGACAGGTTTTCCGTAAAGGCTCGTAACCATGTCGGGCATACGCCTGATCCTACAAAATTCTACGCTGCGGGAACTCCGTCTTCATACTTAAAAGTGCAATCCCAATGCTGATGGAATATCGTCAAGTCTGGCTAGACAGCCAGTGGCGCCTGCCGCCAGTAAAGTATTGCTACCAGTTGTAGTTGCCAAGCAGTAAACAATGGTGCCTGCCTGCTTGGCGGAGATTACACCGGACACCGCATCTTCTATGACGACGCAGCGGCTGGGGGGAAGCTGGAGAGCTTCGCAGGACTTGATATAGATCTCTGGGTCGGGCTTGCTGTTTGCAACATCGTCACTGGAGAGTACCGACTTGAAGCAAGTTCTCAATTTGTTGGTCTCGAGGAATGATTCCACGCTGCTGCGTGACCCTGAGGAGGCCAGGGCAAGTGGCAGGTGACGGGATAGCATTTGAACCAGATCGTGCGCACCAGGAAAGATGGGGTTGCTCTCGCGTATGGCTTTGAGTGCTGCTGCGGACTTCGC
>JAYWBH010000501.1:0-4451 GCA_043781815.1 Bryobacterales bacterium
AGGGCTGGCCCGCACCGTTCCCGATAACGGCGGTGTCTACCTGGTTCCTGCATTTGCAGGTCTGGGTACGCCTCACTGGGATCAATACGCGCGGGGAACAATGGTTGGTTTAACCCGCGGGACAACTAAAGCCCACATCGCACGGGCAGCGTTAGAAGGCATCGCCTTCCAGGTAGCTGACTTACTCACTGCCATGCGTGCAGACGCGGGCATCCCACTTACTGAACTCAGAGTAGATGGAGGCGCTTCCCGCAATGACTTACTTATGCAGATACAAGCTGACTTATTAGGAGTCCCCGTTGTCCGTCCCAAAGTGAGTGAGACAACAGCACTTGGCGCAGCGTATTTGGCAGGCTTAGCCACCGGCTTTTGGGCATCCACTGCCGAAACGGCAACGCAGTGGCAGGTGGATCAGCGTTACGAACCGAAGATGAATCGCGACCAGTCGAATGCCCTGCAACGGCAATGGCAGCGTGCCGTTGAACGCTCCAAAGGTTGGATTGAACAATGATTCGTGAGGAGATGGTCCGTCGACTTCGGGAACGTACCAAGCCTTGGGACATGGTGATTATCGGCGGCGGGGCCACTGGTGTGGGCGTTGCTGTTGACGCCGCTTCGCGCGGTTACGATGTCGCATTAGTGGAACAAAATGATTTCGGTAAAGGGACATCCAGCAGGTCGACTAAGTTAGTACACGGCGGAGTCCGCTATCTGGAACAAGGGGATGTTGCCCTGGTCATGGAAGCGTTGGAAGAACGCGGATTAATGCGCCAAAACGCTCCCCATCTGGTTCATGATCTGGCCTTCGTTGTGCCTAATTACGAATGGTGGGAAGCCACATTTTACGGTGTCGGCTTGAAACTTTACAACTTACTCGCCGGTAAGTACGGTTTCGGCCCGTCGCAAGTTCTGAATCGTGAAGAGACACTGGAACGCCTCCCTGCCATCAAAACAGAAGGTCTGCGTGGCGGCGTAGTCTATTACGACGGTCAATTTGACGACACTCGCTTCTTACTTCATTTAGCCGAGACCGCATCCGAGCAAGGCGCGACTCTAGTAAATTACATGGGCGCAACGGCATTGAACCGCGGCCCTGATGGGTTCGTCGATTCGGTAACAGCCGAAGATCGTGAAACTGGTGAGAAGTTCCACCTCAACGCCAAGGTCGTGGTGAACGCCACCGGAGTCTTTACGGATACAATTCGCCGCATGGCAGAACCGGAAGCAGCAGCCATGGTATCGCCCAGCCAGGGTGTGCACATCGTAATTGACCAATCATTTCTGCGTTCCAACTCGGCGATTTTAGTGCCACACACCTCCGATGGCCGCGTTATGTTCGCACTACCATGGCATGGCCACACGCTGGTAGGCACCACTGATACACCAATTCCCGAAGCATCCATTGAGCCCAAACCGTTGGCGGAGGAAATCGAATTTCTGCTAGAGACTTCAGCTCAATATCTTGCCCGACCTCCAAAGCGTGAAGATGTATTAAGTACCTGGGCGGGCATCCGACCGTTAGTGAAAGCGACAGGGGCAGCCAACACAGCGGCTTTGTCTCGTAGTCACGCGATTCATATTGATAACTCCGGTCTGTTGACAATCACCGGCGGTAAGTGGACCACTTACAGACATATGGCTGAAGATTGCGTCAATCATGCTGTAACACTGGCGAAGTTAGAAGATCGTCCTTGTGTAACTAAGCGGCTGAACTTACACGGATTCCATCAACATGCCACTAAGTTCGGCAATCTTGATTTCTACGGCTCCGATGCACCCGATGTGCAAGCAGTATGCCAAGAGTCACCGGAGTATGGAATGTTACTGCATCCCGCGCTGCCATATAAGGCCGGACAAGTAGCCTGGGCGGCCAGGTTTGAGATGGCTCGAACGTTGGAAGATGTGCTGTCCAGACGGCTGCGAGCGCTCACGTTGAACGCTCGAGCAGCAATCGAAATGGCCCCCA
Source organism: Bryobacterales bacterium (assembly GCA_043781815.1). GTDB lineage: Bacteria > Acidobacteriota > Terriglobia > Bryobacterales > Bryobacteraceae > JANXSF01. The sequence continues at coordinate 1,967 of JAYWBH010000501.1, forward strand.
TAGCGGCAATTATTTTGGGCAAAGAGTTAGGGAAATCCGAGGCGTGGGCAGCGGATCAGGTGCAGTCGTTTAAGGATCTGGCGAAGTCGTATCTGTTGTGAATTTAAGATGTGAAGTAAGAAGTCTGGTTACGCGCCATCACTTGAGTCCTTTGATCACGCTGCCAATAGTTTTTGCCGACTTGGCGCTGAGACCTACCTTATCAGCGTGACGCATCCATTTAGCAATGGCCGACTGAACGTGTGCAAGAATTTCCGAAGCCCTTTTGAGGCTGTGCTTCTTTCCCAGCGCTGTCAGTTGCGCAATACCGGGACTCTTCCCCTCCCCCAGAACCATCGTGCTTTGTTCTCCACCTGGACCGTAAGAGAAGGTCAGATCGTAAGCAGGCGCAAGCGTCCATTCATGCTGGTTCATCATCAGGAATGAAAAGTTCTTCGCATGGTCATCGCGGTTGTGAGCCAGGACATTGAAACAAGCCAATGCATAAGCCCGCTCCACTGCCACGACGTTTTTTGTCAGTAGAAAAGTCACGCGCAAGAGAGTGTCATAGTCGAGGCTTGGCGTGCGATGGTCGGCATGGATCAGGCCGGAGAGACTATGGACATGCACGCGTCGGTCACCCTGCCGGTCAAATCGTTTGGTTCCGAAATATACCCGTTTTTTGGTTCGGAACAGGTGAGTCTCAGGCATGTCGAGGCCCGCATCCCGGGCCATCAGGCTGTAGGCATATTCAATCGCGCCAATATCGCGAGGGTCTTGCGATGTGGCAAATTTGATCATCCAGTGGGCATAGCCCGATTGAAGATTTTGTTGTCCGTGGATTATCTTACGCTTGTCTTTGCTGACTTGCGCGACGATCTTCGGACGAGCACCGGCGGACGATCCATTGAGGCGCAGCAGTTCTTCAAAGACCTCTTCGTTTTCGCCTGCCAGCATGATCGCAGATTCCTCCGCAAGCCGATCCAGAGCCAGAGGGCCCTCGTCGTTGATCGGTCCATGATCCCGCGCGGGTTCGTAGGTCAAAGCCCCCATCCCTTGTTCGCCCACAAAGGCGAGGCGATCGAGGACGGTGAGTTGACGACGATTCACGCCATATTTTTCGACGGTCCGGTCGAGCAACAACCGCCCCCACCCATCGGGAAGGCTATCATTGAAGACGCCATAAAGGCCGTCGAAAATCATGTCAGGGCAGACGGAAACGCCAGGTTTGAGTGGCAACTTGAAGGGTGATATTTCGATGCTGGTCGAAACAAAAGAAGGATCGTATTCGAACAAGATTTGCCGATTACGCTTCGCCAAACGGCCCACCTTGAGGCGATCCGTTGTATTCAAATAAATCGTCAGCAGTTCCGTTGGCGTGTAGGTCATTTCATCCTACCCTTTCGACGGGTCTTGGTCTCAATCAGAAGTTCGTCGAGCGACTTGGCCTGCAAGTCCGGCGTTCCGACGCAGATCTGATCAAAATCATTCAAGCAATCGAGGACAAGAGCCAGCCTGAGCAGAGAGTCAAGCGCAATCAGACCCGTGCGCTCAAAGCGTTTGAGTGAACTCCAACTCAAGCCCGAACGCACAGCAAGCCCCTGTTGCGTCAGGTTTAAGGAAAGGCGGCGCGCCTTAAAACGAGTCGCCAATTCCAGCTGCACGTCCTGAGAGGTCTTAGTTGATATAGTCAACTGGTTGTCCATTAAGCCTAAAATATGGCTCATATAGACAATATATTGCCTTTTACGAAGAAATGCAAGGAGCCGAACAGACGCAAAACCTCTAGCTTGGAGGATCGCCTGAGTGAAATCAGGGTGTTCAAAAAGTTTCACTTACTACGCTCCTTGGCCTGCCAACTCTGGGAAGTCGCCAGTGCACTTAATAGACCGAACGAAAACCGGGAATGGGGATTTAGTGATTGCCGCAGACGCCCGAGCGCCTTCGGGTTAACACGCAGTTGTTCTCCGATAGCTCCTAGGATGGCGCGGAGCCTTGGCGGCTCCGAATCGGAAACCTTCAGCAGACGATTGAAGCGTCCCTCCTGTGCAACTAGTTCGAGCACCTTGCCGGTGGTTTCTTTCGGCGAGAGTTCACTTGTTTTGCCGCCCTGCCTCAGAAAGTCCAGCAATGCCGCATCCGTACTTGGTAGCTTCGACCATGCTTGTGGTCGGCGTGTGTGGATGATGGTGCCGTCGCCGACTAGCTTTCTGGGAAGGCTAAGGCCACTCGTTGAGACTTCACCCCGTTTTGCAGTCTGCGTGGTGAAGCCGAGCAAACTGGCTGCCGCGATTCCAGATGGATAGATAGTCTGTCGGCTGGAGAGTCGCGCCTGGATTGCGACCGGCGTCGGCCTGCTCTTGCCAAAGACAGTCTTCCCAGCCCGATAGTAGACGCCCTTGCTTAGACGCTCAACCAGGCCCTGACGAGTGAGGCGCGAAAGCGCTTGGGCAACTGCGGTGAACGGAAGTTCGCGGAAGTCTTCCAACTTCCAAATCCGTTCGCC
>JAYWBH010000502.1:0-4446 GCA_043781815.1 Bryobacterales bacterium
CACTTGCTTTGCGGCCATACGGCGCGCCCCTTTGGCTAACGTGATGGTGATAATCATCGGCATCATTTCCGGAGTCATGCCCACGGCAAGTGCGACAGAAAACAGAAAAGATTCCAGAATTGGCCGATGCAGAATAATATTGACCAGCAGAACAAACAGCACCAATAAAAGAATGACCTTGGTAATCATCAAGCCGAAGTTACGAATGCCGCGGGCGAACTCCGTCTCTGGCGGTCGCTCGGTCAGACGTCCGGCAATGGCCCCTAGCGCTGTCCGTCTTCCTGTTGCCACAATCACTGCGGTTGCAATGCCCGTCTGAACTGCCGTCCCCAAAAAAACACTGTTGCTGGCATCGCCCACACCGCGCGCGCCTGCTGCAAGATCCTGAACCAATTTCTCAACTGGTAACGATTCACCAGTAAGTGCCGATTCGCGAACTTGTAAGTCCTTCACCTCCAAAAGTCTGGCATCCGCCGGTACAAGATCCCCAGCATGTAAGTGGATCACGTCGCCTTTCACCAATTGCTCTACTGGTAATTCCTGTTCGCGTCCATCGCGCAGAACCGCCGCCGTAGTTGCCACCTGCTTGCGAATGGCCTCAACTGCATGACGAGCCTGAAATTCCATGAAGAAATTTAGAACGACACTCAGCAACACCATGGCGATGATAATGATTCCACCAACGTGATCTCCCAGGCTGATGGAAATTGCGCTGGCCACCACTAAGATAATCACCAACGGGTTTGCAAAAAAGCGCAGGAAATCAATCAGGGCGGCAAAGCGCGATTCCTGATCCATGCTGTTTGGACCATATATACGCAGTCTTTTGGCGGCTTCAGCGGTGGTTAGCCCAGCCGGTGTCCCTTCAATGGTGCGCAGCAATTCCGCCAGCGGGACTTCCCAAAACTTGTCTTCAGTCTTTAAGTCTTCGGTCTTTAGTATGGCCATTTCCAATCACGAACCTCTGGCATATCATCCCCATGCACTACGATGTAGCGTTTGTGTTCCGCCAACTTATCTCGCAATAATTGCTTCACATGGCCTGCCTTATTCTGTAGACGTGGAACGCGGTCAATCATATCTCCAGCCAAATGGAAGCGGTCCAGATCGTTCATCACTGTCATATCGAACGGGGTTGTGGTCGTACCCTCTTCCTTGTAACCGCGAACATGCATGTTGTCATGATTGGTTCGCTTGTAAGTTAGACGATGGATCAGCCACGGGTAACCATGAAACGCAAATACAATCGGCTTGTTTGTAGTGAAGATAGAATCAAACTCACCATCGGGTAAACCGTGCGGGTGCTCTGTGTGGGGCTGCAAGGTCATCAGATCTACCACATTCACAAAGCGGATTTTCATATCGGGCAGGTGCTGCCGCAGCAGGTCCACAGCGGCCAGTGCTTCCAGCGTAGGAACATCGCCTGCACAGGCCAGCACCACATCGGGTTCACACTCCTGATCATTACTTGCCCAACCCCAAATGCCAATGCCCACTTCGCAATGACGAACTGCGGCGTCAATATCCAACCATTGCGGCGACGGTTGCTTGCCCGCCACAATCACATTCACATAGTGGCGGCTGCGCAGACAATGGTCCGTTACGGAAAGCAACGTGTTGGCATCGGGTGGAAGATACACCCGCACAATATCAGCCTTCTTGTTCATTACATGATCAATAAAACCGGGGTCCTGATGGCTGAATCCATTGTGATCCTGCCGCCACACGTGCGACGTCAGTAAGTAGTTGAGTGAGGCAATGGGTTGCCGCCAGGGCACTTCGCGGGATACCTTCAACCACTTGGCATGCTGGTTGAACATGGAATCTATGATGTGAATGAAAGCTTCGTAGCAGGAAAGCAGACCGTGGCGACCAGTAAGCAGATAGCCTTCCAGCCAACCTTGGCAAAGATGTTCGCTAAGCACTTCCATCACTCGACCATCTTGAGCAAGATGATCATCACTCGCGGTTATGCCATCTTCCCAAACTCGATTGGTAACTTCAAACAGCGCACCCAGGCGGTTGGAATTGGTTTCATCCGGCCCAAAGACGCGAAAGTTTTTCGCCTTCTCGTTCAGTTTCATCACGTCGCGCAACAGGTAACCCATCACACGGGTTGCTTCGGCATCAACGGATCCGGGCTTAGGGACGGCCACTGCATATTGGCGAAAATCTGGCATGATCAGGTCTTGCAGAAGTTGGCCACCGTTGGAATGCGGGTTGGCACCCATGCGACGATTACCGGTCGGAGCCAGTTCCGCCAACTCAGGAAGTAACTTGCCGTCGATGTCGAATAACTTGGCCGGTTGATAACTGAGTAACCAATCTTCTAACAGTTTCAGATGCCCTGGGTTAGTGGCCACGTTTGTAAGTGGAACCTGATGCGAACGGAACGTGCCTTCCATTTGCAGACCATCCACAACCTTGGGTCCGGTCCAACCTTTGGGCGTGCGCAGAATGATCATCGGCCAACGTGGACGATCCTTGTTTCCATCCACACGTGCTTGCTTCTGGATCTCTTGGATCTCAGCAACTATGGTGTCCAACGTGGCCGCCATCATTGGATGCATGACGTCGGGGTTTGAACCTTCCACAAAGTAGGGCTTGTAACCATAACCAGTAAACAGATGCTCCAACTCCGCGTCTGTCATTCGTGCCAGCAGAGTGGGTGCGGCGATTTTGTATCCATTCAGATGCAGGATGGGAAGAACCACGCCATCACGGGCGGCATTCAGAAATTTATTGGAATGCCAACTGGCGGCCAGCGGACCTGTTTCCGCTTCACCATCGCCGACAACGCAGCATGCCAATAGGTCAGGGTTATCAAACACCGCACCGTATGCATGCAGCAATGAATAACCAAGTTCACCACCTTCGTGAATGGACCCCGGCGTTTCCGGTGCCACATGGCTGGGAATTCCTCCAGGGAAACTGAACTGCTTAAACAGGCGCTGCATACCAGCCGTGGTCTGCGGAATGTTCGGGTATAACTCGCTGTAAGTGCCTTCCAAATACGTGTTGGCTACCAAGCCGGGTCCACCATGGCCAGGGCCAGTTACATACAGCACATTCAAGTCATGTTCTTTTATGATTCTGTTGAAGTGGACATAGATAAAGTTCAGCCCCGGAGTGGTTCCCCAGTGACCCAGTAATCTTGGTTTAACATGTTCCACTTTCAAGGGCTCACGCAGCAGGGGGTTATCAAGCAGATAGATCTGGCCTACCGACAAGTAATTCGCAGCATGCCAATAGGCATTCATTTTGGATAGAAGTTCTGGGGAGAGGGGTTCAGGCATTTTCGATATTCTCAAAGAAGATCTGGATTACACCTTGAGTATAGAGTTCTTTTCCTTTGGATAACTCAGCCGACAATCCTGTCAATTCAGTTTCCACAGCGATACACTACAGGCATGCGGTTGCGAGCTTCTCAAGACAGGCTGAAAGTGGAACATAGCATCATCGACGGCCTACGTCGAGTGCTGGAAAAGCTGCTCGATCAGAACATTGAAATTCGATCCATCGTGCCCGGCCGCATCAGCATGGTGCGCGATGCCAAAGGTCCAATTGTGAAAGTTCGCATCACCGTGCCCGTTACCAATGGCTGGAAAGCAATCGCTCTGGCTGCGGGCGCGCGACAGGAACTTTTCATCAGTACAGAATTCAAAAAAGCTGAATTGGAACAAGCCTTCGCCAATGCCGGTGCCCTTCCTGCCGGTAGCTGAACACTACTTTGTCAAATCAGAAAGAACCAGTCACTACCCACAAATCACACAATCGAGCCATAATCAAACGTGGACCTTGAAAAGACCCTTTTGCGTAAAGTCGGCGAAGCAATTAGCAAGTACGATATGATTCGCCCCGGTGATCGAGTGGCTGTTGGCCTTTCCGGCGGTAAAGATTCCGTCACTTTGTTGGAAGCCCTGGTGCTGTTGCAAAAGCGCGCCCCCATTGATTTCACCGTCTGCGCCTTCACCATTGAGCAGGGCAAGTTTCTCCGCCCCATCGCCCCCTTCAAGGAATACTTGGAAAAGAAGGGCGTTGAATGGGTCTACTATCATGACAATCCCAGTTTTCAGTTACTGGAAGATCAACCCGATCATGGCTGCGATATGTGCTCCCGCTACCGCCGTCGTGCTGTCTACGAAGTTGCCAGGGGCATGCGTGCCAACGTGATCGCGTTCGGTCACACTGCTGATGACTTTTGCGAATCGTTCCTGCGCAACGCGCTGTTCAATGGACGAATTAGTTCGCTACCACCCATCACTTACTCTTCACACAAAGATTTCCGAATTATCCGTCCACTTGTGTTTGTAACTGAAGACATCACCACGGCTTATGCCAGCCACTTGACAGCCCCGGTAATCCCTTGCGGTTGCTCACAAAAAACCGGCACCGTCAGGCGATCTCTACGGGATTACTTCACAGAAATGGAAAAGGATCACCCGC
>JAYWBH010000503.1:0-4435 GCA_043781815.1 Bryobacterales bacterium
CTGAGCAGGTTGAACAGCAGCAACACGCTCCTAAAAACAGCATCGGTGGCATGGAAGTCCTTGAGGCAGAATCGGTCCGCTCCCAAATCGTGTTTTAACCTGAATTCCGAAGTGAGTGGGATAGGCCTCCGGCCTGTCCTATCCTACATCTGAATGCTGCCGTTTTATGACATTTTCGAGGGCCTGAAAAGGACAGGCAAGGATGCCTGTCCTACTTAACTCTCAACTTCGGAATTCAGGTTGAACAATCAAATCCAGGCTGCAAATCCTAACATCTAGCGGAACGTGCGTAGTCTGGGTTCTGACAAGTGTGGGATTCCATTGAAACTAAAAAGTGATATTTCCTGGGGTTGGATTCGTAGCGTTGAGATGGATGCGTTATACGTCACTCCGGCAAGCTTCAAGCTGCGTTCTAAAGGTAAGTCCAGCGCGGTGGCAATGGCGATTGCGGTTGGCGTGGCGCTTGTAAAAACAATGGTGGGACCCTCCGACGTTTTTATGGAATTCATCGCGGCTTGAATACGAATCGTGAAGTCTGAAAACGACTCTCCATCATATGGAAATCGATTGGCTATCCAGGCATGGACAACCATCGCATCCAAATGAGAATGTCCCCGATGCACGGTCGATTCTGGATTGTCCATGGCGGCGAGCATTTCCTGATATCCGTCCCGAAAATTCGCGTCAATGGCGGCGATTTGCGGGGCGATCTTACGGTACACGTCGTCCAGGTCAAACTCATTCCATCGGGCATCGCTCTGAAGCTTCACGGAGGTTCGAAGGGCGCTGACTACATTGGCAGCAGTCTCTTTCTGTCGACGAAGTTCTCCGCAGTAGAGATGGGCAAAGGGAATTTCCTGCAACGCCAGATAGCTTCCCAGCAGATGCGTCTGTTCGTGCCCTAAATCGGAAAGGCGGTCGTAGTTGCTGCGCAAGCCCGCTTGCCCATGGCGGATTAAATAGAGGGCACTCACGAAGTTTCTTCCAACAGGCCCATAGCACTGTTCACCAACGCGGCCACACGAACGTCGAAGTGGGCGAAGCGCTCATCTTTGGTTTGGCCCTGATGATAGCGGAAATAAATTTGTTGAAGAATCACGGCAAGTTTGAATATCCCCAGAATTTCATACCAGCGAATGTTGCTGAGGTCACGACCGGTTTTTGTTTCGTAATGCGACAGGAATTGCGCGCGGTTATAGAGACCAGCATCTTTCCCAAGAGATGAAATTGAGCCGAGTTGCCAATAACAGAGGGTGAGCCCCAAATCGACCAAGGGGTCGCCGATGGTGGTCATTTCCCAATCCAGAACTGCGGCGACACGCGAAGGGTCGTCGAATTGGAACATCATATTGTCCAGTTTAAAATCGTTGTGGACCAAGGTTGGTGCCAGCGGATTTGGGATTCCATTCGCCAGCCAATGGATGATGCGATCCATGCCCGGCAGCGGCGTGGTTTGGGCACGATGCCAACGCTCTGTCCAGCCCTTCACTTGCCGTTCCAAAAACCCTTCTGGTTTACCAAGCGCAGCTAGTTCCGGGGTGCTGATATCCACCGAATGCAGTGTGGCCAGGCAATCAATAAAAGCGCGGCTGATGCGTCCTGGGAAATCAGGCACGGTTTGGAATTGCGGTGGGATGGAATCCCGAATAATTTCCCCTTGCCGCCTTTCCATGATGAAAAAGACGCATCCCAGCACGGCCAGATCTTCGCACAATAGATACACGTTTGGCGCGGGCTGAAAGTGCGGATGGATACTTTTTAAGATGCGGAACTCGCGGGCCATATCGTGCGCTTTCGGGGCCACTGGACCCAATGGACCACGGCGAAGCACATATTCTTGCTGGCCAATTCGTAACAGGTAGGTGAGGTTGGAATGTCCGCCGGGGAACTGCTGCAGTTGCAGCGCTGTTGTGTCGTGGGGGAGTTTGCCCTCTAGATACTTCGACAAATTATCCAAAGGAAGTTCTTCGCCTGGACGAACAGGGGCCGTATCTTTGCTTGAATCAGCGCCTAAACCGCTGTCTGTAGTGGATAACTTGCCTGACATGCTCTCCGGTTGAGCGTACCAGAATTTCCAGCTTGCGCGCAGGTGTGGGATAGACGGTGTTTGAGGTGACAGCTACCGCTCCCTCGCGGTCACGGTTCGGTATCAAATTTTCGTTCGTCTCAACTTTATGTCGCGCACCCAAGTGCGACAGTAGTTTAATAAGTAGAACAACTATGCAATTTGTCCAATTTGAAACTAGTGGTGCGGTGGCGATAGTCACCATGAACCGGCCGAAAGCGAATCCTTTGAATCGTCAAATGCTGGGCGAACTTCTGGATGCCTTCCAATTGGCAGCTTTGGATGTGGATGTGCGCGCGGTACTGTTCACCAGCGCTGTTCCCAGATTCTTTTCTGCCGGATTTGACGCAATGGAAGTTTTTGCGTACAACCGGGAGCAGATGCGCGACTTTCTAGAAGCATTTGGGAACCTCATCACGATGATCCTTAACTTCCCCAAGCCGGTGGTTGGTGCGCTTCCTGGCCATGCCGTAACCGGTGGTGCGATTCTGGCGCTCTGTTGCGACTTTCGGGTGATGGTCGAAGGCGACTACCGTTTCGCGATGAATGAGATTGACGTTGGCGTGGTACTGCCGCATTCTATTTTTCGAATGCTATCGACGGCTGTGGGCGGGCCAGTGGCACGTAGAATGGTGCTGGCTGGGGAAGCACTTTCTCCAATGAAGGCGCTGGATGCAGGCCTGGTGACCCGAGTCGTACCGGAAGCCCAAATTCAGGTGGCAGGGATGGAACTGGCCCAATATTTAAGCGGAAAGCCGCCAGCAACATTTGCCGCCTTAAAAAAGATTGTGCTGGAATCCACGGGAGTTGCCCATGCAGCATTTGAACCGGATGTAGACCCCTGGTTTACAGACGAGGCACTGGCGCAGAAAGAGAAGATCCGGGTCAGCTTGCAGCGTGGTTGAGATAGTAGAATCGGTTCAAAGGAGAATTAAATTATGAAAGAGTCAGGGTCATTGTTGGAAGCAGAGTCGTTGTGTTTAGCTCCGCCCAACCCTTCGGAAAACAGACGTCGGTTCCTGGTCACGAAATTGAGTGCCGGATTTGCATTGGCTGTTCAACCTATTTCGGCAGAGACAATTAAAACTAGCGCCGAGGGATTGGTTGCAGGCGAAGTAAAAATTCCGACCAAGGACGGATCCATCCCTGCGTATCGGGCGATGCCTGCCAAGGGTAAGAATTTCCCTACCGTGCTGGTGGTGCAGGAGATTTTCGGTGTGCATGAGCATATCAAAGATATTTGCCGTCGCTTTGCCAAACTGGGCCATTTGGCGATTGCTCCGGAAATGTATGCCCGGCAGGGAGATGTTTCGGCAATCACCAACATTCAGGAAGTGATCAGCAAAGTAGTGTCGAAGGTTCCTGACGCGCAAGTTATGTCCGATCTGGATGCAGCGGTGGCTTGGGCGTCGAAGAATAAGGGCAATGTGAATAAGCTGGGCATCACCGGCTTTTGCTGGGGCGGCAGGGTGGTGTGGCTGTATGCAGCCCACAATCCCAAGTTGAAGGCTGGCGCGGCCTGGTATGGAAGGTTGGTTGGGCAGACCAGTGACCTGACTCCCAAGAATCCCATTGACGTGGTTGGATCTTTACATGCGCCGGTATTGGGACTATATGGCGGGAAGGATACGGGCATTCCGCAGGAGAGCATTGACAAGATGCGGGAGGCATTAAAGGCATCGGGCACGGCGTCTGGTAAAGCGTCGGAAATTGTGGTTTATCCGGAAGCGCAGCATGGTTTCCATGCAGACTATCGTCCAAGTTACGACAAGCAATCGGCTGAGAATGGATTTAAGCGGTTGAATGAATGGTTCAAGAAAAACGGGGCGGCTTAAGCGGGTAAAAACGAAAGGGGGCGGTTAGCCTTGCAGCCATACCGCCCCCTTTCCACAACAAACTAGCTTAGGAGCCCTGGTTAGCTGCTTGCGACATGGAGCTACCAATCTTCGAGAAGATGGTGCTGATGTTGCTGGAAACGCTAGGCATAATTGCACCAGCGGCCACAGCCACAAACCCTGCCATCAAGGCGTATTCGATCAAGTCCTGACCTTTGGTGTCTTTAATTAATTTCAAGAATTTAGCTTTCATTTTCCTATACCCTCCTCAGAGTATTGTTTTGCGCTTTTTTCTAGCGGATAAGTAAATTTATCATTCAAATGAAGCAGAACAAATCGGCTTAGAACCCTACATGAGTGAGAGATTATCCTCAGTACTGGGAATAGCCCAACACTCAATAGACCCTAACCCTAACGTCATGCCCTACTTCATATATCGGCAGATCGCTTTAAAATGAGAAGGGAGCTGGAAGCTAAGCTTCCAACTCCCTTCTTCGCAAACAAAATCCGGTTAGGAACCTTGGTTAGCGGCTTG
>JAYWBH010000504.1:0-13069 GCA_043781815.1 Bryobacterales bacterium
GATGCTGATGCACTTCCCATTCATGCGGAACCACCGCCAGCAATCGTCCACCGGGTCGCAAACATCTGGCAATTTCGCTCAACACCTGCTTCGGTTCAGTAACATGTTCCAACGTAACAATGTTGATTGCCGCATCAAATGAACCAGTCCGCAACGGCAGCGCAGCCAAGTCCGCAATGGCAGCCAGTTGATGATAATCCCAAGTGTCATCGCCCACCGCCAGGTCCACTGGGAAATAGCGTTGTGCCTGAAAATATTGCCGATGCTTACATTCCCCAGCCCCTGCATCCAGCACCGACGCCGATTCTGGCAGTGATGCCGCAAACTGCCGCAGTTCCTGCTGAATTTGCCATTCAAAATACAGCAACCAGTGCGCCAGCCAGGACGGTAACGAAGCAGCCCGGTCCTGCGAGTTCATTGCTTCTTGCGTGCCTCAATCATAATGGTGGAACCAGCACCGCAAGCTGCTTCAAACGCTGTAATAGGAAGTGCAGCCAACACCAACCCAAAGTAGGCCATGTCTTTTGCCAGCTTCATGCGCGGTGTTTCCTGAACTCCGCGCACATGACGGGCCATTGGATCAAGCCCAGGGGCAACGCTGGTGGCCAGCCCAGCCGGGTTATCCCGCAGCGAAAAATACTTGCGACGAACTACTTCAAATCCAGTGAAGTCCAGCAGTGATTCCAGTTCGGAAGCGCGAAAGTTAATCAAGTGCCGCGGCACATCAATCCCATTCCAGTCTTTCCCCAAAATGAGAAATTGCCAACAGGCAGCATTGGGAATCTGGACCACCAGCCTACCATCGGGCGTCAACAACTGATGCGCCGCCTGCAAGTAAGATACTGGATCAAATAGATGTTCCAGCACATGGTACATGGTGATCAGCTTGCAACTGGCTTCAGGCAAAGGTGCTTTGGAAAGCGTGGCGCAAACCACTGGTACGGAAAACCGTTGCCAGGCAATGGCAGCCGCAGCCAACGAAAAATCCAGCCCCATGCCGGCGTATCCTCGTTCCCGCATCATGTGCAGGAACAAACCGCCGCCACACCCCACGTCCAACAGGATTCCATCGCCCCCAGCATTTTCCATGGCCCGCGATGCAAACCATACATGGTCAAGCAAAACCAATCGTCGATACTGTTGCGCAAGTCGCGTGGTGGCATCGGCGGAAGGGCTGAACCAGTAATCGCCAGGATAATATTGGTTCAACTCAAACGGAGTTGGTTGTGGATACAGGCGCATCAGCCGACAACCTTCGCACTCCACCACCAAAAACGGTTTATCCGTAGTTTGATATAGGCGATCCGTTGCACTAAACAGCGTGCGCATACGAGTGTCTGAACATGCCGGACAAGGCTCGGGAAGCATATCGATCACTTTGGCTTCGTTGGTTATTTCTGATCCTCCAGTAAGGTCTTCAGTGATATGCGATATCGCCACATGAAACGAAGAATATCCGTTGATGAAATTCGCTGGAAACGGGCTATTTCGCGACGCTTCGGCCACATCAGTGGCATCATACGAATCGCCTCCCAATCAGCTTTCAATAGTGTCGCCGCAAGGCTTAGTTTACCGCGCTCCTGCGAATTGTGTGCAGATTCCCCTTTACCTCGTAGCGCCGCCCAAAAACCACGCACCAACCGCATCCCGTAAAAGAATGGATTCAAAAGTAACAAAGGCCACGGGAATAACTTAAATGCCAGCAAAACTCGATTCCGTTCAATAAGATGGATGCGGATTGGGTTCGTTCTGCCAAGTGTGCTTCCACGCCGATGCAGCACTTTAGCAGTTGGAACATAAATCGCCTTGTAACCCGCCAGACGCAGTCGAAACCCTAAATCCGCATCATCGGCATAGGCAAAAAAGTCTTTATCGAACCCACCCACCTCTAAAACCGCATCCCGCCGATAAGCCGCCGCACATCCATCAGGCCAAAGCACTTCCTCCGCCACATCATACTGCCCTTCATCCAATGCCCCCATCCCTCGTCCACGATTTTGACCATCCCAATAAATCAAGTGCCCCACTTTATCGATTCGGGAGGGATCTTCGTATTGCAAAATCTTTGACGCCACCATGGCAACATCCGGTTGCCTTTCAAAACCTCGTATCAATTCGCGCAACCACAGGGGATGGGCCTCCGCATCGTTGTTCAAAAGCGCTATAAGGGGGGCCCTCGCAGCGCAAATGCCCACGTTGTTCCCCTCACAAAATCCAAAGTTGGACTTATTATGAATAATTTTAATATTAGGATAGTTCAGCCTGATGTAAGCCACTGTATCGTCAGTGGAAGCGTTATCCACAACTATCGTTTCAAAAAGTGCATCTTCTTGCTTTTGTATTGAGTCTAAGGATAGGGCCAAGAGCTCCCGGCGATTGTGAGTTACGATAATCACGCTTATCGTTGGTGTGGATAGGTTTAGAGATAAGCCCGGACTGGTTGCAATCGTTGACAATTGTTGTATTATAAGCGGTAGCTAGGTTATTTAGTAACCCCCCGTTATGGTGGCATCATGATATCTGTTGGACAAAGATTCCGGGACGAGCGAATTCGGCAGGGTCGGGAAATTAAACCCATTGCTGACGAGCTGTGCATTACCAGCAGATACCTGCAGGCGATTGAAGCCGATGACTGGCAGCAGTTGCCAGGGGGCTTCTTCGGTCGCAGTTTCATTCGGCAGTATGCCATAGCTCTAGGACTAGACCCGGCAGAGTTTGAAAGCATTATTCCTTCCACCGCACCCGAGCCTGAATTAGTACCAATTCAGACCCTGGCCCATTCCCGCCAGGAACAAGAAATTGCCGTTCCTCCGCTGGTAGCACCAAGGGGCAAAGGTTTTTTCGATCTTAAAATGTGGGCCGCTGTGGCTGGATTAGTGGTGGCAGTTGTTGCCGGTTCCAGTTTGTATTCCTGGTTTGAGGAAAGCCGTAATGGCAAAGGTCCTCAAATAGCTGCCGAGCCCAAACTCGAACAATCAACTCCTGAACAGCCCGAAGCTTCCAATCGAACATCCACAGTAGAAGGATTGCTCTCCTTAAGCGTGGCCGCAACGGAATCCACATGGCTGGAAATTTCCAGTAACGGTCAACGGCTCTTTTCAGGACTACTGGAAGTGGGTCAAAGTCGTCAGTTTGAAAAGACCGAATCGGCCCGCATGGTAGTTGGAAATGCAGGTGGCGTGGTGGTTCGTCGTTCTGGCCGCGACATCGGCCCCATCGGTTCCCGCGGACAAGTGAAGGTAATCCTTTTCCGGTCCGATGCCTGGGAAATACTGCAGCCTTCTCCACTGCAAAAAACATCGACGTCAGACGCAGCAACAGCCGACGAAGATTAGCTGTAGAATCGGTGGCATACTTTTGACAAAACTGGAATCGCATCGGTTTTGGTGAAGTATGGGGAGCTTGTGGAGCAGGCGGTTCCGCCTGCTGCGGACATCGCACAAAGTCAGTGTTAGTTGAACAAAAATAGCAGGCTGAATGCCTAATGCCGCATAGTTTTCCTGGAATCGGACAGCTTCAAGTGTGCAGCGAAGCTATCAGGTTTTTGAAAGACCGCTCCCTTGCGGTCACGGCTCTGTAGAATCAGTCCGTTACGTTACCGAGCCGTGACCGCAAGGGAGCGGTCTTTTAACCACAGGTTATCCCAACAACGGTTGGAGCTTGTGTATGGATGCAGGAAAACTATGCGGCATTAGGCTGAATGCCTGCTCCACTTCTTGAAAAGCTTACTCGCTCATAATAAAAATCAGTGGTCGAACATCATCCTCAGGCGTCGCCTCCCAATATTTCAGTAGGATTGAATACACCAGCAACCCCGTTTCCCCTTCACCAAACGTTATGTATTTCAAGGATTGATGCATCAGGTTACGACGTGTTAGCGTGACAAAAATGCTGATCGGATCCAGCAGTTCACTGACGTAGGCAATGGTATTGGCAATGGCGATGGCCCCCGTCACATTGACGCGGTAGTTCAGCCCTTCCCGCATCACGTCAATCTGCAGTGGTGCGGAAAATTCACTGCGATTGTCCAACAAATTCACATTGAGAAAAGCAATCGGCCCACCCACCGTATAAAACTGTCTGATCTCTTTTTCCTTAATAGCCCGCCCAGCCACATCACTATTGCGAATGGGAACCAGATTGATTTTCTTGTTCTGAATCTCTTTCCAAATCGTCTCCGCTTCCTCATTCAGAAAGTGGATGGAACTTACCCGCAACTCAGTGGCCCGGTTATAACGACTAATCGCACTGGTGATGAAAATGAACAGAATAAAAATGCTGCCGATGATCAAACCGTCAGGACGTTCCTTCACGTTATCCACTAACGTGTATAGAAAAATAATGGAAACAATCCAACAATAGATACTGTACGTTTCCTGCCGCTCTTTCCACAACGAAAGCGCCGCAGCCACGGCGGCAGAAAGCATCAGCACTAAGACGCCAGTAGCATAGGCACCACCTTGGGCTTCCACATTGGCTTTGAAAATCAAGGTGACAATCACACTCACCGCAAACAGCAGCAATACCAGTGGGCGCGAGTTTGAAACCCATGTCGGGGCCATACCGAATCGCGGCAAATAGCGCGGAATTATGTTGAGCAATCCGGCCATGGCACTGGCCCCGGCGAACCACAGAATCAGAATCGTGGAGGCGTCATAAACTGTGCCGAACCCCGTGCCCAAATACTTATGAGCCATGTACGCAATGGCCCGTCCACTGGCCGGACCGCCTTCTTTGTAGGCCGCCGCAGGAATCAAAATCGCCGTGGTGAAACTGGAAACCACCAGCAACACACTCATCAAAATAGCGGCCGCAGCCAGCAGCTTTTTCGTATTGGCTATGCGACCCTTAACCCCTTCGCCAGTAACCAAAGGCATAACGGAAACACCCGTTTCAAATCCTGAAAGCCCTAATGCGAGTCGAGGAAAAATCAACACCGCAGCCAGCACAATGTCACGCGGGCCACCGGAGATATACAACAGTTCTTTCCACTTGGTGATCAATTCCGGATGCAACGAAATTTCATAACAGGCGCGGCCCAGCACAAATATATTCAGGAAAATATATGGGATGGCCACCAGCGAAGCCAGCCCAATGGCTTCCTTAAACCCTTTCAAAAACACCAGCGTAAGGCACATCAATAAGAACAGGGTGATGGCCATTCTATGTTCACCAAGCAAGGGATGCAGCAACGGATTTTCCGCCGCATGTTGCGCCGCATCGGCTGCGGAAAGAGTAATGGTGATCACAAAATCAGTGGCCGCGAATCCAAGCAACACCAGCACCAAAAACTTACCCCACCAGCCAGAAAGAAGATTTTCCAGCATGGCAATGGACCCCTGCCCTGCATACGATCGCTCGGCAACCTGTGAGTAAATAGGCAGTGCGCAACACAACGTGACCAGCACCAGAATCGCCGTGGCGATTGGGGAAAGCGCACCTGCGGCAAGCAATGCAATGCCCGGCTGATATCCCAACGTGGAAAAGTAATCCACACCGGTCAGCCACAGGACTTTATGCCAGGGGTGTGTTTCATGAGCATGATGATCGGAATCCAAAGGTTGCCCAGCGGCCAGCCAATCCCGGAAGCCTTGCGCTAGCATTAAACAATCCACCTTATGCGAAAAGCCATAGCTTTTATTTTACTCTGTACCACTTCAACTGCAGCCGATTGGGATCGCTTCCGCGGACCCGATGGCAATGGCGTAATCGAAACGGGCGCGCTCCCCACGGTGATGGATGAGACTCACAATCTGCGCTGGAGTACAAAACTCCCTGCTGGACATTCCTCTCCTATCCTCAGCGCTGGAAAAGTGTTTCTAACTGCGTTTGAAAAAGATCAACTGCTGGTAATTTGTCTTGACGCGCAAAAT
This sequence comes from Bryobacterales bacterium, assembly GCA_043781815.1. Classification (GTDB taxonomy): domain Bacteria; phylum Acidobacteriota; class Terriglobia; order Bryobacterales; family Bryobacteraceae; genus JANXSF01. Next base: position 5,874 of record JAYWBH010000504.1, read on the forward strand.
GGAAAACTTCTTTGGCGGAACATTGCGCCACGCTCACGAATCACCACCGTCGATAACCGCAATAGTCCAGCGTCCCCATCGCCAAGTGCCGATGGCAAAGCGATCTATGTATTCTTCCAGGATTTCGGCCTGATCTCCTACGATTACCAGGGTAAGGAGCGATGGCGCGCACCCTTGGGTCCGTTTCAAAATGTGTACGGCATGGGTGCTTCGCCAGTCATTACAGGCCAATTGGTGATTCTGGCTTGCGATCAATCGTCGGATTCTTTCATCGCCGCCTTTGACAGTGCCACCGGCAAGCAACGTTGGCGAACCCGTCGTCCGGAAGCGTTAAGTGGCCATTCCACACCCGTTATAAAAAATGGCTTGATCTATGCGCCAGGGTCATTCAGCATGGACGTTTACCAGGTGGCCACAGGGGAAGTAGTCTGGCACTTAAACGGCTTGGCTTCTGAAATGAAATCGGTCCCAATCATTTACAAAGACCACATTTTCATCAGCGGCTACAACACGCCAGAAAACGATCCAGGCAGGCAAGTATCCATCCTCGATTTTGAAGACGTGCTAGCCAAGTTCGACAAGAATGGTGACGGTAAAATTTCACTGGCCGAATCACCCGATGAGCGAACCAAGAAATACTTTCCTTACATCGACCTCAATGGCGACGGCCTAATGGACGCGCAGGAATGGAAAATGTACGCCGCCACAATGGCCGCAGAAAACGGCCTGTTGAGTGTAAAGTTGACTGGCCCGGAAGTAGCCTGGAAATTTCACAAGAGCATCCCACAATTGCCCTCCACCCTAATTTATCGCGACGTGTTGTACATGATTAACGACAGCGGAGTGCTCACCACATTGAACCCCGCAACGGGCGAAGTATACAAGCAGGCCAGGCTGCGCGGAGTGTCGGAAAGCTTCTATTCGTCACCAGTAGCATCAGATGGAAAGGTGTTTTTCCTAAGCCGACCAGGAACACTAACAGTGATGGAAGCAGGGCCAGATCAGAAGGTGCTGGCAGTAAATGAACTCAACGACGAAGCCTCAGCAACCCCAGCTATTTCTGGTGGCCGAATGTATGTAAGGACGAAGTCGGCGCTGTATTGTTTTGGCGTGAAGTAGGTTAGGCTAGCGTCGTGTGTTAAGCCAGTTCATACCGAGCAGGCGCGCCCTTGAGGCAGATAACAAAAAAGAAGTTGCTTAGTGTTATCTGCGTTCATCTGCGCCATCTGCGGATAAAATGCGTTAGCCCTACCGCAGTTCCCCGACTCGATGGAGCTTCATCAGATTCGTCGTGCCCGGTCGCCCAATCGGCTGCCCGGCCACCATCACGATCAAATCCCGAATCTTCATCCATCCACGATCCAGCAATATCCGATCCATCTGCGTCAGCATCTCATCCGTCGAACTCACCATTGGGGCCACCACTGCCTTCACTCCAAAAATGGGCGAAAGTTGGCGCACCACTGCTTCCGATAAAGTGAATGCGTAAATCGGCACTGGGGGGCGATACCTGGCAATTAACCTTGCCGTGGAACCTGTCGACGTGAATACTGCAATCGCCGAAACGCCTGCTGTCCTCGCCGTATGATACGCCCCGTCAGCAATCATCTCGGCCACCGATGGCGATGCCCGCAGTGGCAATTCTACAAACCCAAGATGCTTGCGCGATGCCTCTGCTTCCACTGCAATCCGGGCCATCATCTTCACACTTTCCACCGGATACTTCCCCGCCCCGGTTTCAGCCGATAGCATCACCGCGTCGGTACCATCGTAAATGGCGTTGGCGATGTCGCTGACCTCCGCACGTGTCGGCACCGGACTTTCAATCATCGATTCCAACATCTGCGTCGCCGTGATTACAAACTTGCCATGCTGCCGCGCCCGCTCAATAATCGACTTCTGAATGAATGGCACTTTTTCCAGCGCCATTTCCACCCCTAGATCACCGCGCGCCACCATCACCCCATCGGCTTCTTCCAGAATGGCGTTTAACTGCTCCCAGGCCTCCGGTTTTTCAATTTTCGCGATAATCGGAATGGTCTTTTCTTTCTCTTCAAGGTAGTGCCGCAGCCGCATCAGGTCGGCCGGTTTGCGCACAAAACTGAGAGCGATGAAGTCAATATCCTGAGTGATGAAGAATGCCAGGTCCGCCATATCCTTCTTGGTTAAAGAAGGAGCGCTAACGGAAACGCCAGGCAGGTTAATGCCTTTGTTATTGCCGATCCATCCGCCGTACACCACTTCATGATGTGCGCTTAATCCATCGGTTTTTATAACGCGCAGTTCCACGGCCCCATCGGCCAGCAGCACACGGTCCCCGGGCTGGACATCGCTGGCAAAGTGGGAATAGCCGGTACAGGCGCGTACGTTGTTTCCAATGACTTCGGTATCGGTTGTAATTTCAAAGTTGCTCCCGGTTTCAAGAAAGGCTTTGCCTTCCTCAAATTTTCCGAGACGGATTTTGGGCCCTTGCAGATCGACGAGGATACCGACGGAGCGGCCCATGAGTTTGCTGACTTCCCGAACTCTAGCTACAGCTTCTGCATGATCTTGCTGAGTTCCATGGCTGGCATTCAAGCGGAATAGGTCAACGCCTGCATCCATTAGCTTCGCGACAATTTCGTCGGTATTGCTTGAAGGCCCTAATGTGGCAACAATTTTAGTGGTTCTCATGGTTGGTTGAAGGTTTGTACTGCTTAACTATTATGGCAGTCGAGCTACCTTAAATTTCTGACATAATAGTTAAACCCTAGCTACGCGGCTATATTGCCCGTATGAAATTATTGACACCCACCACAAGACCCAGATTGAATGAGGTCGTAGGCATCGTATTATTTTTCGCCGCCCTGGCCATGCTGGTTGCCTTTGCCACCTACCAGCCGTGGGACCCATCGTGGAACACCGCCACCCATCTAAAAGCACAAAATAAAATCGGCCGACCCGGTGCCATTTTCGCCGACCTCAGCTTCACCGTCTTCGGACTTTCCGCGCTGCTCATTCCCTTGCTGGTTTTTGTGATCGCCTGGAAATGGTTCCGGTCCGACGCCGTAGAAGCACCGTGGGCCCGCTTCATCGGATGGGTGACTCTATTTCTATGCGCCTCCACCATGCTGGGCTTGGCCCCCGATTGGCGATTCTTTTCTGGACGCGTACTCGCCGGTGGATTGCTGGGCTTAGCCACATCAGGATACCTTGAAGAAGCACTCAACCTTACCGGATCTTTACTGGTGGTTTCCATGGCCACCATCATCTCTTTGTATCTGATTTCAACGTTCACACTGACCAAGCTTGAAGGCTGGTTCGCCCGCCCCATTGGCTGGTTCCGTGGAATAGGATTCCGTTGGCAGTCCTGGAAGGAAGAGCGTCAGGAAAGGAAGGCCGAACGTGCAGCCATGCAAGCTGCCGAAGAAGCCGAAGCCCTCAAGCTTGAGAAGGAAGACAAGCGCAACAACCGCCGTAAGAAGAAAGAAGATGGCGACCCCGAAATTGTTCCGTTCACCGCCAAAGCCGCCGCTGCCGCAGCCGGTGTGTCGTCCAGCATTGACGATATCCCCATCCGCGAAACTCCACCGTGGGAGGACCCTCCCGTCCCCGCCGAAGCAGTGGATCACGATATTCCCATTCGCGTGCTGGCCGATTTAGATCCTCCCAGTCAGCAGCTTGTCCCCGTTGCGCCTCCGCCTGCCGTAGTGCCCCTGGAGCCGACCAGAAGGAAGCGCGGGGTGCATGTGTATCGCATGCCCACCACCAAGCTGCTCACTGAGCCGCCCGAACGCAGCGCTTACGATGAACAGGAGTTGAAGGAAACGGCTGGCCGGATTAAGGCCAAGTTTGAAGAATTCAATGTGCTGGGGTCAGTCACGCAAATCAATCCCGGACCGGTTGTCACCACGTTTGAATACAAGCCGGAAGCGGGCATTAAATACAGCAGAATTACCAATCTGAATGAGGATCTTTGCTTGGGCCTGCAGGCCGAAAGCGTCCTCATTGAACGCATCCCCGGCAAGCCCACCGTGGGCATTGAAGTGCCCAATACCAAGCGGGAAGTGATCAGCTTGCGCCAGGTGTTGGAAAGTGATGAGTTCATTAATTCCCCTTCCAAACTGACCATTTCCCTGGGTAAAGACATCAGCGGACGCATTAAAGTTGCCACGCTCGATACCATGCCTCACTTGTTGATCGCTGGTTCCACGGGCGCTGGTAAAAGCGTCATGTTGAACACACTGATCATGTCCATTCTGTATAAATCCACTCCCGATGAAGTCCGCATGATCATGGTGGATCCCAAAAAATTGGAACTTGGGTTATATGAAGGCATTCCCCATCTGTTGACTCCGGTAATCACCGATCCTAAAAAAGCCACCTATGCCTTGCGCAACGCTGTGCTGGAAATGGAACGCAGGCTGAAGTTGCTGGCCGCCCAGCAGGTGCGCAACATTGATCAATACAACAAGAAAATACGGGCCATCCTGGCCACTCCCCGTAGCTTGTTTGAAGAAGAACAAAATTCCGATCTGGAAGAACTGAAGCCGCTGCCTTACATTCTGATTCTGATTGACGAATTGGCCGACCTGATGATGCTGGAACGCGCGGGCGTTGAAGAATCGGTTACGCGTCTGGCACAAATGGCTCGCGCCGTGGGCATGCACTTGGTCCTTGCGACTCAGCGCCCATCGGTCGACGTAATCACCGGCTTGATCAAAGCCAACTTCCCCGCCCGCATCAGCTTCCGCGTGGCCACTCGCGTTGATAGCCGCACCATTTTAGATGTGATGGGTGCGGATCACTTACTGGGTAAAGGCGACATGCTGTTTCTCCCCCCTGGTTCATCGCGATTAGTGCGCGTGCATGGTGCCTATGTCAGTGAAGATGAAACGCAAAAAGTAGTGGAGTTCTGGAAGTCCCAAGCCGAACCGGATTACGATCAAAGCTTTTTGGTGGCACCTCCCAGTGATGATCCCGATGAGCCAGCGGAAGTGTTTGATGGCCAGGAAGATCCTATTTATCAGGATGCAGTTCGCGTGATTCTGGAAGTGGGCAAAGCTTCCACATCGGTTCTGCAACGGCGTTTGAAGTTGGGCTATGGCCGCGCCGCGCGCATTCTGGACATGATGCAACGCGAAGGAATTGTGGGTCCGCCTGATGGATCGAAACCTCGCGAAGTATTGAAGAAACCCGATTGGTTATATGAGATTGAAGCGCAACTGAAGTGAGCATAAGCGAACTTTGTTATTTAGGAGCCGTTGCTCAATCCAAGCTGTTGCGCAGTCGCAGTGTGTCGGCTGTGGAACTGACGGTGGCGCATCTGGATCAGATTGCCCGTCACAATCCACGGCTCAACGCCATTGTGACGTTGTGCGCAGATAAGGCTTTGGAGCGCGCCATGGAGTTGGATCAATCCGCAGCCCACGGCGAGTTCTGTGGCCCTCTGCATGGCTTGCCCGTAGCCCACAAAGACCTGTTCGATACTGCGGGCATTCGCACAACCTATGGCTCGCTTTTGTATCAACATCAAATTCCAACAGCCAATAGTCTGATCGTCGAACGAATGGAAAACGCTGGGGCCATCTCACTGGGCAAGACCAATACTCCAGAGTTCGGCGCAGGGTCGCAAACATATAACGAAGTTTTTGGGGCCACCCGCAATCCCTACGATCCATCCAAGACATGCGGTGGCAGCAGTGGTGGATCAGCAGTGGCGTTGGCCTGCGGCATGGCGTCGCTTGCCAATGGATCTGATTTAGGTGGCTCGCTTCGAAATCCAGCCAGCTTCTGCGGAGTGGTGGGGTTGCGCCCATCGGCGGGTCGAGTTCCAAAGTGGCCTTCTGCTTCCTGTTGGTTTCCGCTAGACGTTCACGGACCCATGGCCCGATCCGTTGAAGATGTCGCCTTCCTGCTATCTGTGATTGCTGGCCCTGACGCGCGTTCGCCCATCGCCATTGCCGAACCCGGCGAACCGTTTGCTGCTTCACTATCTTCCAATCTGAAAGGGTTGCGAATAGCTTGGTTCAAGGATTTGGACGGTATCCCGGTGGAACCGGAAGTGCGCCAAATAGTGAATGACCGCCGTAAAACTTTCGAAGAGATAGGATGCGTTGTAGAAGATGCTGAGCCCGATTTCAGCGGTGCCAACGAAGCATTCCGAATCTTACGTGCCTGGTATTCGGCGTTGAATCATTCTGAGCGCGTGGCCCAAAATCCCGGCGTACTCAAAGCGACTCTGGCCAATGAAGTGGAACAAGGCCTAGGATTGGGCGGGGCGGAAGTGGCTCGCGCTGAAAAGTTGCGGACCGAGCTGTATCATCGAATGCGAGTTTTCTTTGAACGTTACGACGCGTTTGTTTTGCCCACGGTGCAGGTGCTTCCCTTCCCTGTGGAGCAACCCTACGTTAACGAAATTAATGGTGTTGCCCTTGAAACTTACATTGATTGGATGAAATCCTGTTACTTGATTTCAGCAACCGGGCATCCGGCAATATCGGTTCCTGCTGGATTTTCAACAAGCGGCCTTCCCGTTGGATTGCAGATTGTCGGCAAGCATCAAGGCGAACGAAAGTTACTGGAGCTGGCTTATGGATTCGAACAAGCAGCCGGAGTGAAGAGTGGAAAATGGTGAGTGAAATGGATGGGGTAATTATTGTCGACAAGCCGCAGGGGTGGACTTCGCACGATGTGGTTGGGAAAATGCGTCGCCTGGCCAAGACCAAGCGGGTAGGGCATTTGGGGACGCTTGACCCAATGGCCACCGGAGTTTTGCCAGTAGTGTTGAACCGGGCAACCCGGTTGAGTCAGTTTTATGTTCGTGTGGGCAAGGTTTACGAAACCACCGTGATTCTGGGGCAAGCCACCAATAGCTACGATGCTGAAGGCGACCCAATTGGTGAGTTCGTAACTACGCAATTCACCCCCCAGGAAATTGAACAACAGTTGGCAAAATTTCGTGGACTCATTGACCAGATGCCTCCGCCCATTTCAGCAAAAAAGATCAACGGAGTGCCTGCCTACAAGCTGGCCCGCAGCAACCAACCAGTGGAACTGAAGTCTGTCCCAGTGACGGTGGACCGGTTGGAACTGGTATCGCTGACCGGCCACACCTTGCAGCTCATAGTGGAATGTTCCGGCGGGACTTATGTGCGCAGCATTGCCCATGATTTAGGCATCGCCCTGGGTTGCGGTGCACACCTCAGTCAATTGCG
>JAYWBH010000505.1:0-4430 GCA_043781815.1 Bryobacterales bacterium
ACGCGTTGCCCAAGCTTCACAATCAACTCCCGCAATGTTGATATGTTTGGTGAGGACCAGTTTCTTTATGGATTTCAGAATCTGGAGCCGCGCCTTCGAATCCAAGGTCATCTTTTTCCCTCCATCGTTTGCGACGACACAGTCCGGCCCGCCGCGCCTTCGACAATAAAGGCCGCCCATTGGTGAGGCAGCGTTTTACGTCCGAAGGTTCGCAACATGTCTCGCTTAGCAGCGGTCAGAGCGGAAGCGGCAGACCTATTTGTCGACAGATGCACATAAAACCGTTTCATAAGAAACAAGGACGAACTGTCCTCAACCTGCCACAAGGTCGATATGACCGTTCTGGCACCCGCCAGGAGGAATGCTCGTGAGAGGTTAGCCACTCCCTCCTGCCCGAGCAGAGGACCGACGGCGGTATCGCAGGCTGAAAGAACGACCAGGTCTGCATCGAAACGAAGTTGGACAATTTCAGAAGCTTGTAGAAATCCATCTTCTCCAGCCGACCGATCGCTCAACAAAACCAAAGCAGCGCGATCTGGAAATGTGGAGTCGGCAAATCCGTGAGCCGCAAAGTGTATTACTCGGTAGTCGGCTAAGCTAGCGGCTTTGAAGGCTGTTTCAGTTGCAGCATCACCCAACAACAAATCAACTTTCTGCTTTGGAAAAGCAGCTCGCGCGATCTGGACCTCATCCCCAGATGATGGAAGATCGGCAAAGCCTGTCCGGTTGAATCCACGAGTGATGCCAGCCCTATTCAACGAACTCCGGGAATAAGGAACTCCTCCGATCGCTAGTAGTGCATTAGGAACGGTTCGAGTTATCTTCTGTTCTTTTAGTAGATAAAAACTGGTTGCGGAAGGGGAATAAAGCACAATTTGGGTTTCGACTACATAGCGGCCAGACCCGTCTATTAACGCATCGAATGGAACCGTATGAAGCTGACCGTCACGGACAATAATCAACGTATCCTTTTGGGCACTCTCTTGGATCGGGCTCAAAAGAGCATCGTAAAGACTTCGCGCTTCATTGATAGCGGGCAATTTGGCTTTTACCGCCTCTAGGTATGATCGGATTAGTGTCTCTATCTGCGCCTTACTGCCCAAACGTACAATGCGCGATCCACTGCGTGAGATTGCCAGGCAGTAAGAATTTGGATCTGCGATTACGTACTCCAGGAGCAATGCGGACTGTGCAAGATTCTCTTGCAATTGTTCAATCTTCACAACTTCGCGAGGCTTTGCCTTGAGCAGGCTTGAGTCGGAGGTTGTCCAGCGTGCTTGTTCCTTCAGGAAGATTTGATCGCGCAGGCTATGCACTTCGTCATTGGATTTAGTCGCCATCAGCTTTAGCCGTAATTGCGAGATCTCCCGCTCGACTATTCTTGCTCGTGGCGTAGCAGACAATCCCGCCTCTAGGAGATCTGCAGCAGCGCGCCCTCGCACTTGTTCAATGATGTCGTACGCTCTGCGGGGATCATTGAAATGATTTGCGATGAGCGCGAAGTGTTTTGAATAAATCTGGCCAGACGTTGTGATCACGGCTGTCTTCTCTATTACTGTTGAAGCGTTCCCGATCATTGAGTCGAGAAACGTTTCAGCACGGTCATAAACTTGGTCTGCTTCGGAATATCTGCCTCTTGCAACCTGGAGTTCAGCAAGTGTTTGCAGCCTCCTCGGAAGCGCCGAGACTTCTCCACTTTCTTGGCTAGCTGCGGACGCCATTTCGGCTAAGGTTTCCGCCTTTTCAAGGTTGCCATTTTCGAGGTGAATCTCGGCAGACCTCCCATACAAATCGGATAGTAACCGCGTCAAGCCAGCGCTTTCACCAAGAGCGGTTGCTTCTTCAAGTCTCGACAAAGCCCCCTGACGGTCGTTCCGAGCGTTAGCGACGTTGGCTGCAAGCCCCAGCCCCGTGGCCTCGTGTACGGTCCTGCCGGTTTCTCGTGCTCGTTTCAGGAGCTCATCGATTATCCTTTTGGCGGATTCAAGCTGGTTTAGACCGATCAAGGCATTTATTCGAAGCTCTTGCGCCGTAAACTGATAGCCAGAATCTGTTGCCCTGCTGGCTATCTTAATTGCATTCTCGGCGTATGCGAGCGACTGCTCGTACATTTTGGTTTGGACTAAGCCGTTTGCGAGTATGGTCAGAAACCTGATCTGTGCACCCACGTCGCCGGCTTTAGTTGCTTCCGCAATCGCACTGCCCACATTCTTGCGGGCCGTTTCAAAGTCGGCATCATAGAACGCTGCGACACCGAGTTGCGCAAGCGCACGATATTGCCATTTCGAATTTCCTATGGCTTGGGCCAGCTTCTGAACCTGTTCCCAGTCGCCTTTCATTGCTGCTGTATTGGTCTCGGTATCAATATCCCCTTTGACAATGAAGCAAAACATGCGAAGTTCCTTATCATTCTGCAGAAGAGGATCGTTTGCCAATGCATCTCCTAGTTGGGCGGCAACTAATGGTAAGGTTTGCTGATCGCGCTCGATGTTTGACCGGATCCGGCCGAGTTTCGCATACAGCGCGTTCCGTTCATCACCTGCCCTCACAAACAGTGTCTCTGCTTCCGTGAAGGCCGGCGCGGCATCAGCCCAATTGTAGAAGTCTGCAAGGTGAAGGGCTTTGGAAAGTAGTTCCATTGCTACCGTTTGTTGAGCGCATACAAGAGAACTGTAGACAATCAGTAACGTCGCGCCTCGAAGAAAAATAGATTGCATCGAATACTCCTCCGAACTCAAAGACCTTTTTCTGCCGACTCTACTGGACGGTGTGTTGTTGTCCTGACTCTTCAATCAATAACAACAGGAAATCTCCGCCAGCTTAGGCCGGGCGGTCGAATCATCAAGGTGAAGTTGCCTCGGGAGGTAGACGAGAGATCGAAATCTACAACCAACGATGTTGTGCCGTCGACGACTTGGCCTTTTGAACTCAGCCCGACAATCACACTTCCAGTTGGGTCCTGAAGTCGAATTTCATATTCTCCTGGTTCCATGCCTAAAGGCAGTCCGAAGTTGACCCGGACAAACTTCTGCGGCAGATGAACAGCATTTCTGGTTTCGCCTTGTGAGTCGTTGCCCCGTGTTGGCGAGAGGGAAGCTAAATCCACGGATATTGGAAGCGGTCCAAGGAGTGGTTTTGGTTGGTTGATCTGAGGCGGACTTTGAGGCGGAGCGAATTGCTTGTGCGAGATAAGGGTTTCACTTTGCGGACTGGCATTCTTCCAAACAAACCCTACAGTTAAAATTGCCAGCGCTACCAGAACTCCCGCCGTTCCTTGAATCCCACGGTAGAGGATGCGGAAGTGTCCGTACTCTTTAAAACATGGGGAGCAACTGACAACGTGGGACAAAGGTAGATCCTTCAGTTGAAGGCGGCGATCCCGGTATGCCATCGCCCACAAACTAGCTCGGCTGGGGCAGCCCTCGCGGGTCAAATTAGGAAATGCAGACTTAGAATATCGTTTCCCAAGAGCTACGATTTCTCTCAGATTTGATGCGTCAGATTTTTTAAATTCAGTCATGAGAATTCGATGCCCTTCGTATTCGTACGGTGGATTGCTGTTTCAATCGTGAGTCATGATTAACTCGAAATCGATCCAAAGCTTTATCAATTTTTTTGCGGAACTGAACTTCAGCACAGTGAGCATCTGCGTAGCCCATGAGTTTAGCAATGGATCGCCAATCGAAATCTAAAACACGAAGATCATACATGCTTCGACCGTTCTCATCCATGCAGGCTCTAAATAACTCAATTCGCTTTGCTTCATCTAGTTGTTGATCAAGGTCCGCTTGAACCGGGCCTGACAGCCTGTCAAGGTCCGCACTATCCACATACTGAATACGCTGATGTCTCCGAAATCGACGAACCGATTCTCGAGCGACAGACCTTAAAAGGTATGCGTCAAAGAATTGGATTGAGGCGCTGTTGTGCATCGCGCGGGACGCGAAATCAACAGCGCTTTCAAGAATTTCCGGTGCCTCCGTATCCTCCGCTAGATAGCGGATTACGACCATTCGCGCACGATCCCAAACCCGATGAGCCGCTTCGATCAGCCGATGATCGACAGTGTTGCCGAGGCTATCCCGATCTCGAATCCAGAGTCTGGCTATACTTTCCTTTCGTTCGTTCATGTAAGCAACGGACCAACGGATTGAACGCTACCTCTCAAACATATAAGAGGGGTTGACAAAAGAAAAGCTCACCCGACAAACAAGTTACAACGTGGAAGAAATTTCATCTAAAATCAGCGCCTTCCAGGAAGGTGGGAAGTTGAGGTTTTCGATTGTCGAAACCTCTTTGTCTGTAGGAGACCTCCCCCGTCTGCACGGGCGACCCCTCTGTGCCAACATTGATGAGACAATTCACCTGGTCTTAATTACCGAGCAGGGCGAGAATAGGAATCAATGTGAACAATAACCAAATGTGTGCTT